>CAQVQZ010000278.1 GCA_948902155.1 uncultured Oscillibacter sp. | reverse complement strand
CCACCATCTTCATGGTGACCCACGACTCCTACGCCGCCTCCTTCTGCGACCGGGTGGTGATTCTCCGGGACGGCGTGGTCTGGAAGGTGCTGGAGAAGGGGGCCACGGAACGGGAAACGTTCCAGGACCAGCTTCTGGACGCGGTCCGGGAAATGGGGAGGGAATAACCATGCGCCATTTTTCCGAAGTTTATGCCCTGATGCGCCGGAGGAACAAGAAGCAATACGCGCTCCTCTCGGGCTGCTGCTTTTTCTCCGTGCTGCTGATAACGGCCTATGTCTGCATGATGCGGGCCCCCACGGTGCTGAACGTCCTCCCCGAGGGAGGCGACAGCCGCAAGCAGGTCATGATGATCTTCACCCTGGCGGTCATCGGCTGCGCCGTGTTCACCACCTACGCCTCCGGCCTCTTCTTCCGGCAGAAGTCCCGGGAGACCGGCGTGTTCCTGGCCCTGGGGGCCTCCCGGTCTCAGGTCCGCAGGGAACTGTACCGGGAGCTGGGGGTGATCTCCCTGGGCTCCTGCGCCGCCGGGGCCGCCCTGGGCGGGCCCCTGGCCTGGGTGCTGTGGCAGGTGTTCCGTCTCTGCGTGGTGGATACGGAGGAGATGCGGCTGGTGTTTGACCCGAACGCCTATGTATTGTCCCTGGCCTTCTCCGCCTTTGTCATCGCCATGATGTTCTTCCTGGGGAGCCGGTCCGTGAAGCGGACCAACATCATCGACATCGTCCAGGAGTCCCACAAGTCCGAGCCCATCCGGGATGTCCCCCGGTGGTACGGGCCCGTTGGCATCGGCCTGCTGGCCCTGGGGGGCTTTCTGGGCTATATGTCCTCCTTCTTCTTCATAAGCATTCTCCACTGGTATCCCCCCGAGGGGCTGACCGCGGTCTTTTACGTCCCCGCTTTGATTGGCCTCTATATGATTCTCCTGCACACGGTGGTCAACGGCTGGAACGGGAAAAAGAAGCTCTACAAGGACCTGATCGCCACCAGCCAGATGCGCTTTCAGGGCCGCCAGACGGTGCGGAACATGCTGGTGATGACCCTGCTGATTGCCGGCGCGTACTTCGGCAGCTTCTACACCCCCATGCTGGGCACCGGGTCCATGATCTCCTATGACCAGCGTCCGGTGGATTACGTCTACAACTTCCGGGCGGACCAGGACATCCCCCTGGAGGAGGAGGTCCGGGCCCTGGCGGAGGAGTACGGCGTGACCGTCACGGACTTCGCCGCCGTCCCCATGCTCCGCCTGGCGGTGGACGGCGAGGACCACATTGAGGAGGAGGGCCCCATGGGCACCACCTGGCGCGCGGAGTACAATGAGGTCATGAGCACCGAGCTGTTTCTTTCCGCCTCCGGCTACGAGGCTTTGACGGGGGAGCATGTGGACCTGGCCGGCGGCGAGATTCGCGGCGTCGTCGACACGGAGGGGAGCAAGCTGGGCTTTGCCCCGGACAAGAGCCTCGTGACCAACTATCTGACCGGGGAACAGCTCCCCGTCACGTCCCTGGAGCCCCTGCGCTATGACAGCCTCTTTGCCCGCTATGTGATGAACGACGCCGACTTTGCCGCCCTGGGGGCGGGCCTGACGGAGGAGTGGCGGGAGACCCAGGTCTGCTTCAACGTGGAAAACTGCGAGGAGACCTATGACTTCGCCAAAGCCCTGTTCAACGAGATTGTGGACCACTCCACCATCGAGGTGGCCCAGTTTGACGGCTGGGACCCGGTGGTCCGGGACCGGTACCTGGCGGAGGAGGGCGCTTACTTCCTGGACCGGGAGAACTGCGCGGAATACGGCTTTACCGTCATCGACTACGCTCAGCGGGACAGCTCCGCCTTCCGGATGAACTGGCAGTACATGCCTGAGTTCCGGATTTTGGACAGGATGGACTTTGTAAAGACCTCGGCGGTGTTCCTCATCCTCTTTGTCTTTGTGGCCGTGGTGTGCTTCGCCGCCGTGTTTGTGATTGCCTATACCCGGTGCATGACCATTGCCCTGACAAACCGGAAGGTCTACGACGACCTCAGGCATTTGGGGGCCTCCAACGCCTATCTCCGCCGCTCCGTCCGGGGGCAGGTGAAGCGGGTGTTCCTGGTGCCCGCCCTGGCGGGCACGGGGTTGATCTACGCCTTCTACGTCATGATTATGTACTTCAACGGCAGTCCCGCGGGCATTACGCCCAGCGAGGCGGCGGGCCTTCTGGCCGCCCTGGCGGTGGTGGCGGCGGTGTCCGCCCTGATGTACGCCGTGTACCGCATGACCCTGGCTCAGGTATGCCGGGCCCTGGACATCCGGCGGTGAGCCCCCGGGAAACGGCAAAGCGGCGGGAGGCCATTTGGCCTCCCGCCGCTGGTTTCCGGCTGCGGGAACGCTTATGCGCTCTGCTTGGCGTGTACCTCCTGGGACTGCTGGGGGGTCATGGCAAAGTAGTCGTAGCTGACCTCCCTGCCGCTGTCGCCCCAGGTGGGGTCAATATGGTATTCCACGCCGTCCAGGACGGCTGTAGTCCAGATATGGTCCTTTTGGATGACGGTGGAGCACGAGATGCCCTCCAGCTTTAGGAGCAGGTTGTAGGCCCCGGTGTAGCCGTCGCAGACGGCGGAGCCGTTTACAAAGAGGCTATAGGGAA
>CAQVQZ010000277.1 GCA_948902155.1 uncultured Oscillibacter sp. | reverse complement strand
GCCGATGTGGACCGGGGCGGCGTAGTCCGGGCCGAAGGGGGCCCGGGCCACCCTGGCCCTGTCGTGGCGGGCCCGGAAGGACTCGTACTCCTCCCGGTTTTCGAACAGCGGCGGCTGGCTCCGGTAAGTCTCGGAGGCCCCCCGCTCCCGGAGGCGGTCCGCCATGTCCCGCAAATCAAAGCTCTGGTCGGCGTAAAACGCCGCCCCCAGGGCCACGAACAGCAAGCTGTTCTCCGGGCAGGTCCCGGCGACCCCCAGGGTCTTGTCGAAGCTCTCCCGGAGGCACCGGGAGAAGGTCAGCGGCCCGCCCAGATAGAGGACGTTCCCCTTGATGGGCCGCCCCTGGGCCAGGCCCGCGATGGTCTGGTTCACCACCGCCTGGTAGATGCTGGCGGCAATGTCCGTGGCCTTCGCCCCCTGGTTGATGAGGGGCTGGACGTCGCTCTTGGCGAAGACGCCGCAGCGGGAGGCGATGGTGTAGGTTTTCTCCGCCTCCAGGGCGGCGCTGTCCATCTCGTCGGCGGTCATTTTCAAAAGGCTTGCCATCTGGTCGATGAAGGCCCCGGTGCCCCCGGCGCAGGAGCCGTTCATCCGGACCTCCATGCCGCCGGTGAGGAAGAGGATCTTGGCGTCCTCGCCCCCCAGCTCAATCACCACGTCGGTGCCGGGGGCCAGCCTGCCCGCGGCCACCCGGGTGGCGAAGACCTCCTGCACAAAGGGGACGCCCACGCTCTCCGCCATGCCCATCCCGGCGGAACCGGAAATGGCCAGCTCCGCCCGCCCGCTGGGAACGTACCGCTCCGCCATCCGGCGGAGCAGCTCCTCCGACTTCTCCAAAATGTGGCTGAAGTGCCGCTCATAGGTGCTGTATACAAGGTTGTCCGCGCCGTCCAGCACCACGCATTTGATGGTGGTGGACCCCACGTCAAGACCGATTTTCAAGGCGTGAACCTCCTTTGGGCAAACGATTGCCCGCCGCCATTCCGGCAGGAATCGCAGGATACTATTTCGCTGGATATCATACACGCTTTCGACGGGATTTTCAATCGGCAATCCCTTCAAAAACTGTAAAGAACCTGTTAAAAATGGGCCGGCGCCCTTCCGCCATGGGGCTTGCCGAACCGGGTGGGACGTGCTATACTGATCCTATTCAACACGGAAGCGAGGCATGACCATGGATACCGTTCTCCTTCACTGCTGCTGCGCCCCCTGCTCCTTAAGCTGCATCGATCCCCTCCGCTCCGAGGGCATCGAGCCCGTGGCCTTCTGGTACAACCCCAACATCCACCCCTGGAAGGAGTACCAGGCCCGGCGGGACTGCCTTTTGGAGTACGCCCCCGCCATCGGCATGGAGGTGCGGGTGCGGGAGGACTATGGCCTCAAGGAGTTCTGCCGCCGGGTGGCGGGGGACGTTGACCGCCGCTGCGCCTACTGCTATGAGCACCGGATCGGGGAGACGGCGCGGTACGCCGCGGAGCACGGCTTTGCCGCCTTCACCACCACATTGCTCGCCAGCCTCTACCAGGACCACGCGGGCATTGTCCGGGCGGCGGAGCGGTATGCGGCGGAGTACGGCGTGGAGTTCCTGTACCGGGATTTCCGGCTGGGCTTCCGGGAGGGGAATCGTCGGGCCCGGGAGTTGGGCTTCTATATGCAGAAATACTGCGGCTGCGTGTTTTCGGAGCAGGACCGCTACCAGAAGCAGATCGACCGGGACCGGGTGAGGTTTGCGGAGGAATAAGGCGGGAACCGCCGGGGCTTCCCGAGAAGCCGCCTGGCCGAAGGGTTTTTCACAGCAAGAGAGCGGACGCCGGCCAGGCGTCCGCTCTCTTACAGTCTGTTTCCGATTTGAGCCCGCTGTGCTTCCGGCGCGCAGGGATTCCCCGCTCCGCCGGGCGGGCGGGCCGGCTTGTCCGCCGGGTGCTCCGGGGCCGATGTACAAAGCGCCGCCGGGAGGTCAGTTGTCCTCCTCCTCGTCCCCCTTGGGGGGCTTGGAGGGCTCCAGACCCTCCACATGGGGCTTGGAGGCCTGCTCCGGGACCATGGTGGTCCGGCCGTTCAGGCGGCCGCCGTTTTCGATGACAAAGGAAACCGTGGTCACGTCGCCGTTGATGGTGCCCGTGCGCTCCAGCTGGACGTGGTCATGGGAGATCAGGTTGCCCTCTACCTGGCCGGCGATGCGGATTACGTCGGCCTCCACAGGGCCCTTCACCGTTCCGGTGGCCGTCACAATGACATAGCCCTTCAGGTTGATTTCACCTTCCACGGTGCCTTCGATCTGGACCACGCCCTCGCCGCTGAGCTTGCCGGTGACGATAAGGTCCTTGGCTATGACGGTGTTGCTCCGGGGCTCGGGGAGCTCGGGGATGTCGGCGCTCTCCCGGCGGTCATTGTCGCTCTGGGACTCCATCACGGGAGCGGTCTTGGGCTGCCCTCCAAAAAAAGCCATTTCATTCACCTCGTTTGCGGAATTGAGGACAGTATACCACAGCCGAACCAGAATTACAAGCCTGGGGAGGGGACAAATCCCTTGAAGGGCCGCCAAAAAACGGAGAGGGATTTTGGAGGGACGGGAGAAAAAAAGGGCGGAAACAGGCGGCGGCGCGGCCTTTATAGTCAACGCAGTTGAAAAGAAGCATACCCTTCTTTTCAACCGGCGGGCCTAT
>CAQVQZ010000276.1 GCA_948902155.1 uncultured Oscillibacter sp. | reverse complement strand
GCAGCTGGTCATGCTGGCCAGCGGCAGCAATTTCACCATCCCCCTGGGCATCGCCACCCTCCAGGCCGAAACCTCCATCGACAACGGCCTCCTGATGGCGGGCGCGACCCTGGCGGCGGCCCCCATTATCATCGTCTTCCTGATCTTCCAGAAGTACTTCACCCAGGGCATCACCATGGGCGCGGTCAAGGGCTAACCTACTTTTCTTGAAAGACTGTAACGACACTTGAGTTTGCAACGGAACCTCTTCGTGGAGTACGTCCCCGGAGGAGAGCCGCAGGCAAACGAACGTTCACACGCTCTGACTGCCTGGCGTTGAACCAAGCCGGAGCGACGGCGGCAAAGTGCTGCTGAATGGGAGGACACACGATGATTTACGCCAAACACAAGGACGCTCCGGCCTACCGGGGCATCCATCCCAATCTGGACCTGGCGCTGGAGCACATCACGCCGGAGTTTCTCGCCGGCGTCGGCCCGGAGCGGGTGGAGCTCAAGGGGGGCGACGTGTACGCCACCCGCTTCACCTACGCAACCGTCCCGGAGGAGGAGAGCTTCTTCGAGGCCCACAGGAAGTATCTGGACATTCACATCATGGTGCAGGGCTCCGAGGGTGTGGAAATCGCCCCGCCGGAGGCGCTGGCCGAGTTTGACCGGACGGAGGCCAACGATTTTTACGCCTACCGGGGAGAGGGAGACTATCGGCTGGTCCTCGCCCCCGGGGACTTCCTGGTGGTCTTCCCCGGCGACGCCCACCGCATCAAGATGCAGCTCGGCGGGCCGGAGACGGTGAGCAAGGTGGTCTTCAAGGTGAAAATTTATGACTAGGAGGGACAACATGAAAGACCTTTCCAAATACCAGGGGATCTTCCCCGCGTTTTACGCCTGCTATGACAAGGACGGCGGCGTCAGCGCCCCGGCGGTCCGGGCCCTGGCGAGCTTCCTGCTGGACAAGGGCGTCAAGGGGCTGTACGTGGGCGGCTCCTCCGGCGAGTGCATTTACCAGAGCGTGGCGGAGCGGAAGGAAACCCTGGAGAACGTCATGGCGGAGGTGGGCGGCAAGCTGACCGTCATCGCCCATGTGGCCTGCAACAACACCGCCGACAGCCGGGAGCTGGCGGCCCACGCCGAGAGCCTGGGGGTGGACGCCATCGCCGCCATTCCCCCCATCTACTTCCATCTGCCCCCCAAGGGCATTGCCAAGTACTGGAACGACATCTCCGAGGCCGCGCCGAATACGGACTTCGTCATCTACAACATCCCCCAGCTGGCGGGAGTGGCCCTGACCGTGCCGTTGCTCCAGGAGATGCTGAAGAACCCCCGGGTCATCGGGGTGAAGAACTCCTCCATGCCCGTCCAGGACATCCAGATGTGGCACGACGAGGGAGCCCTGGTGTTCAACGGGCCGGATGAGCAGCTTCTCAGCGGCCTGGCCGCCGGAGCCGCCGGGGGCATCGGCGGAACCTATGCCGCCATGCCGGAGCTCTATCTTGAGATCTTCCGCTGCTTCCACGCGGGAGAGCTGGAAAAGGGCCGGGAGATTCAGAACGAGTGCTGCCGCATCATCTACAAGATGTGCTCCGCCCAGGGGAACATGTACGCCGTGATCAAGGAGATTCTCCGCCTTCAGGGCGGGCCCGACATCGGCGGCGTCCGGGCGCCCCTGCTGGCGCTGGAGCCGGGCGATCGGGACGCGGTCGTCCAGGCCCACGAGATGATCCGGGCCGCCGTTTCCAACTATTGCTGAACAACCGAGGAGCGAAGCCGTAAACGGCTTCGCTCCTTTTCGTTTCAGCCCGGTTCGGGGCAACCGGAAACGGGAATCGGCGCGGAAAGAACCCTTCAGGGGTTCTTTTTCCCCTTATCCGGAAGCGTTTCAAAACATCCGGTAAGCCGGGAGGGCACTCACAGCCCCCTTTGGCTTCGACGGAGCGGAGCCGCCGCGGGGGCTTCCCTCCATGGCCCGTCCCGCAATCGAAGGAAGCCCCTGCGGACCATCCCACCCGCTTCCGGCGAAAGTCCCTTTCCAAAGGGGGCTTTTCTTTTTCGGCCCAACGGGACGACATTGCCCCGCGGGGCGGCTCCTTTCCGCCGCCTCACGGACGGTTCCGCCCCCAGCTCCGCGCCGCGGGCCTCCGCTCCTTCCGGAAGCAGGCGTCGCACAGCCGCCCCCGGTGATACAGGGGCAGCGCTTTTCCGCAGCGGTCGCAAAAGCGGATATTGTCCCGCAGCCGGTGCAGCAGAATCTCGTTGATCGCGTCGGCCACCCGCTCCCGGCTGTCATAGAGCTTCTCCTCGTCCACCGGGCAGCCGAAGGCTTTGGCAAAGGAAAAGTAGAGGTCCAGCTTTCTGTAATGCCGCTCCAGCTCCGGCAGGGTGTCCTCCCCCTCCGGAAGGCCGGGCTGCTCAATCGGCTCCCCCTGCTGCCAGCGGCGCAGGAAGGAGAAGAACAGCTCCCGCAGGGCGTCCTCCGTCTCGTCGAAGGGTATGTTGGCCGCCCGCAGCTCCTGCTCCTTCGACAGAAGGAAGCCCATCTCCCGCATCTTGGAGATCACGGCAATATACCGGGTGATATCCAGCTTGCGGTAGGGCTCCGCCGTGGGCATCTTGTTCCACTCCGTGAGAACCTCCAGCAGGTCGAAGTCCGCCTGGAGCACCAGGTCGGAGAAGCCCACCACGG
>CAQVQZ010000275.1 GCA_948902155.1 uncultured Oscillibacter sp. | reverse complement strand
CCCTCACCAGCTTGGCTATGTGACCAACTCCAACGCTGGCGAGGGGCTTTTGTTTTTCGGGAGCGTCATCATCCCCTTTGTGGACCACTTCCCGAAGGACACGGAGCTGTACTCCATTATGACGACCCGCCCGGAGGACTTGGCGGAGAATGGGGCGTGACGATGGAACCGGCCCGGAATCAAATCTACCGGATGGACTGTATGGAGCTGCTTTCACAGGTCCCGGACGGCTATGTATCCATGATTCTGACCGACCCACCCTACGGCATCCGGTATCGCAATCACTTTGCCCGCCGCCCGCATCCTCTCATTGCCGGGGATGACGGCATTGACTATGAGCGGTTCGCCAGGGAGAGCTATCGGGTTCTGCGGAATGACAGCCACGCCTATTTCTTCACCCGCTTCGACTGCTATCCCTACCATTATAACTGTTTGAAGGAGGCGGGCTTTTCCATCAAGAATTGTCTGGTGGTGGAAAAAGGCCATATCGGTGGAATCGGGGACCTGCGGGGCAGTTATGCCAACAATGCGGAATGGATCATTTTCTGTCAGAAGGGTCGGCGGGAATTTCAAGCGACAACGCTGCTTGAAAACCGGAAGAAAGAGGGGACCGTCCCGCAGCGGGGGCGAAAACCCGTCAGGAGGTATAAGACCCGGTTTAATTCCTGTTGGTTCGGCGGCGAATATCCCAAGGCCACCCACAACGCCGTCTGGCAGGAAAAGCACCAGATTTTCCATCCCACCGTCAAGAACGAGATGTTCCTGTCCTGGCTGATTCAAATTTCCAGCCAGCCCGGAGAGCTGATCTTTGACGGCTTTATGGGCAGCGGCAGTACGGCGGTGGCGGCAATGATGGCGGGCCGGGATTACCTGGGCGCGGAGATCGACCCCGCTTACTGCGATATGGCGGTAAAGCGGGCCAGCGAATTTAGGAAGGAGGCGCTTATCAGTGGACCCTTTGCAGAGTAACGAGACGATCCAGCAGTTTATGAAGCTGCTGGAAGAAAACGGGCGGCAGGGGCAGGCCGCAGACCTGTCCGCGCTCATGTGGTACATGGACGGCATGAGCCGCCAGTATGACGCTGTTCTTCAGGAGTTGCAGCAGGTTCGCCAGCAGCTTGCCCAGGTGCAGGAGCCGTCTGTCAAGTATGTCATGCAGGGCGCGGCGGCGAAGCTGGAGAGCAAGGCACACCAGATCAAGGACACGCTGGACAATCTATGGGCGAAGATCGCGGACTGCGCCAGGAACGCCGTGGAGAATTTCAAGGAGGCTGGCGTGTCGGCGCTGGACAAGGCCGTGTCCGCCATTGGCGCTAAAAATACGCTGGAATCCTTACAGGAGAAGATCAGCGGCATGGTCGCTGACACGAAGCAGAACATCGAGAAGGTGGAGAACATCGGCCATGAGCTGCGGAGTGTGGGCGGTCATTTGAAGAACGCCGGACGCGCGATCACCGGCAAGGAGACGCAGGTAGTGGACGGTGGGCAGGAGGGCCGTTTTCAGTCTGTGGTGCTGGCTCCCATGCGGGCCACTCAAAAGCTGCTGTCCAGCATGAACAACGCCACCCTTGCCGCTATCGGCGGTGTGGAGAATCTGGAAGTGTCGGCGGAGGCCGCACGGGAGGCGCGGGCGGAGCGCCGGGAGGAAAAGAAATCGGTACTCCGTGATTTAGCGGATAAAAAAGCGGAAATCAGCGCAAAAGCCGCCCCCACACCAGAAAAAGAACATAAGCCCCCGGAGGCGGCGCTATGAGCGGCAAGCGGTTCCAGGCCAGGGCGAAAACGGTGCAAAAGCTGGGCCGGGACGGTCTGGTGGAGCAGAACATGGCTACCGGCAAGGAAAAGCGGGTCAGTCAGCGGACGGCGGATATATCTTTCGGTCCGGCCCGATCCCAGGAACAGGCGGCGGGCCACCGTGCGGCCCTGCGGGGCGGCGATTCCGGTTCCTCCGGCAAGAAACGCCGGAAACAGCCCCGGCCCGTCCAGCAGACGGCGGAGGAAGCGGTCTATGCCGCCCAGGAGCCGGTCAGCGTACCGGATACCCCTGCGCCGGATGCTCCCTCCATGCGGATGGCGGCGGATGCGCCCATGATGGCCGCTCCTATCGCCAGCGAGGACCCGCCGCCCCCGCCAACTTCCCGGAGACGGCGCAAGAGGAACAATCGTAAAAAATCCAAGCAGCGGCAGGCGGCAAAGCACACCCCGGACGCCGCCCGATCTCTGGACGGTCAGCTTACCCCCATGCGTGGGGCTGGTGATGCTCCCATGCAGAACCGGCCACCCGGCAAGGGGCCGAGGCCCCCGGCGAAGCGTCCGCCCCGCCCGGTGGAGGGCGGCGGACGGCTGAAATTCAAGGACGCAGAGGGCAAACCGTTTCCGGCTGACGGCAAGGCCACCGCTGACGCCAGGGCAAAGATGAAGAAGAAGCAGGCGCGGCGGTTTACCCCGGATGCCGCCCAGCCTGCGGCCTCTGGAGAACAGCGTCCCTCCCGCCTCATGGACGATGGCGGCGGGCGGCTGCGGTTTGAAGGGACGGTGGATGATCTCATCCCTGGTTCTGACGCTGAACAGTCCGCAGAGGCAAAGCGGGCGGCGAAAAAGCGGCAGGTCATAGACTACGCCGCCAACGCCGCCCAGCCGGAGGACGGTCAGCAGGCGGAGCCGTCTGCGGATGGCGAGGGCGA
>CAQVQZ010000274.1 GCA_948902155.1 uncultured Oscillibacter sp. | reverse complement strand
CCACCAAGACCGTCTACATGGTCTACTACCGGGCCACGGACGGCAGCGGCTACAAATGGAGCGACGAGGCGCTTACCAGGGACTTGGGCAAGGATATTGTGGAGACCGGGGATACCGTGGAGCGCCGGGTTCTCAGTATCCCGTCCGATGGGACCTACATCACCGTGGAGCCGGAGCAGACCGCCGGGAGCTATACCGAAGGGCTTCGGGGGAAATATACCCGGATCATTGGCCTGTCTACACTATACATCCTGTTCTATCTCATCGCCCTGATACTGGTGAAGCTGGTGAGCCGGCTGCGGAAGAACTGGGCAGCGAACCAGGAGGTGGAACGGGCCGCCGTACCCCGCAATGTCTCCGCCGCGTCCCAATTAGGTCCAGAGATTGAGGAACCCAGGCGGTTTCGTCCCCCGGAGAAGTGGAGCGGCTGGCGTCAGGAGCCCGGGGGGCTCGAGGTGCGCAAGCCGCCCCGGATTCACCCCAGAATCAAACTGTGCCTGTTCCTCCTGGCGGCGGTGTTCCTTCTGGCCGTGTTTCTGAGGCTGGGAAGCAGCGACCCTGTGGACCTGGACTACGGCTGGAGCGGGAACACCTGGGTTTGTGACGAACTGGGCTTGCGCTTTGATCTCCCGGCGGGCGGCGTGATCTACGACTCGGAGGAACAGCAGAAGGCGCGGGAGGAAAAATTCGGTCGCCGGGGCAGCGCAGGGCAGGTCCTGCTGACGGTGATCGACCCCGGCGAGGGCAGCAATCTGGAGCTTCTGGTCGTCCGCACGGACCCGCCCACAGAGGACTTCCTGCTGAAAATGGCGACCCTCTATGCCGAGAATGCCGCTGGAGAAGGGACCTATGAGCTGGAGGCCCGGGAGGACCTGACCGTCGGGGGCCGCCCCTGGCGGACGTGGCGCATAGAGCTGCCGGAGCAGGGCCGGGTCAACTGGTATCTCTATCGCCAGGATGGGGAATACGCCCTGTCCCTCACCTCCTCTGGTCCCACGGCGCAGACGCCTCCGGCCATCTTGGCTTGTTTCCAGGGAACGGACAGCCTTGTCATTGTTCCCACCAATCAGTACCTGCCTCCCATCGGAGCGGACGGGTATTTCACGGCCACCTTCCCCCCGTCCCTCCTGGGAAACATGACGCCGGAGGAGCTGTTGGAGAACTTTCAAAAGGACGTGGAGACTGCCGCAGAGCAGGGCCTGACCCCCGACCAGTTTCCGAGCTTTCGTGATCTGACCGCCAACGGGGACGGCAGCGTCACCTATTCCTTTACCGAAGAACAGTACCGGAGGAGCAAGGAGACCTATTATTCCTGGGGCCTTCGGATTCTGCCGGAGTTTTTCGGCCTGGACCCGGCGGAGGTCGTCAAGGGCCTGGAATACGACAGGGTTGACGCAAATGGAATCCCCTGGGGGGTGACGGTCCGGGTGGACCGGACCGCCTTCCAGGACCAGGGGAATTTCGCGGAGTTTGTGTCCCAGCTGGTCCCGTACACCATGATTGGACGGTATCAGATCATGTGCGGGGTCCCCGCCGGGGAGTGGACCGTCCATGTGACGGTGAAAGACGCTGGAAGCGGCGAGATCATTCTGGAACAGGATTTCTGTGGATAAGGAGTAGATGTGTTATGAAAAATCAAATCGCCGCCACGGAAAAAATCATTGGCTTTTTTCTGCTGGCCGTAATGCTGTGCCTCTCCGCCTGCGGCGCTCCGGCGGAAAAGGAGGACGCCCAGCAGCCGGAAGCGGAAGAGCCGGTGGAAGAAAATACGCTTCCCGGAACCTGGACGGTGCCCGAGGGCTGGGTAAAAGCTGAGAAGTATTCCACAGAGAATAAGATTTTCTATGTGGAAGAGGGCCATGAGGAGGACGAACAGCCCGACAATATCTCGATTGAGATAGGGACGAACCGATACAGCGTGGAAGACCATATGAACTTCCGGGACGCCATTGTCCGCCAGCTGACCATGCAGGCCAGCAGTGTTGGCGCGGAGCTGACCGGAGAGGGCACCTTTACAGCCCAGGAGGATGTTCTTTACATTTTCACCATCAGCGAAGAAGCGGTGGTGACCAAGCAGTTCTATATTGTGGGTGACCAGCGCTATTGCTTAGTCCACCTGACCAACTTCACCGGATCCGAGAGCGCGGAGGAAGCGGCCCGGGCGATAGCGGACAGCTTTGTCTGGGAGTAATGTCGTGATTTGATGGGGAAGAATTATAAGCTGTTAAAATTATAAAAGGGGAGATTTGCTGTTATGAAAAACCAAATGATGTTCTTCAAGAAAGCCTGGCTCTTGGTGCTGGCCCTTCTGTTGCTGGGGGCCCTCTCTGCCTGCGGCGCTCCGGCGGATGAATCCAGTGTCCCGCCGGAGGAGGACGAACCTGCTGCCGGTCAACAGGAAGAACCCTCTTACACTACCCACTCTACCCAAGGCGTCGCCTTCCAGGTCCCGGCGGACTGGACCCAGGCGGAGGGGACGGACCTCTTCTACGCCACCGGCCGCCCGGAGGTCTACGGCCTCAACGGCGTGTCCCCTCTGGGCTCCTATGAGCCCCAGGAGTTCTACAAGGCGCTGGTGGAGCACTATGAGGAAACCAATCAGTTCTCCGACCTCCAGACGGCGGAGAGTATGAGTTCCTGGCAGTCCGCCGACGGTGTAGACTGCTATGCGGCGGATTTCACTGGTTA
>CAQVQZ010000273.1 GCA_948902155.1 uncultured Oscillibacter sp. | reverse complement strand
GCGGCGACGACAGCCGCCGCATCTACGTCACCCTGGGCCAGTTCTCCATCGTCCGCCTGGAGCGGGACTCCCAGCTCCTGGTGCCCGTATACGACTACTGCATGCCCGACAAGGAGTGCGCCTGCGGCAGCGGAAACGAGGACCCCTGCGGCATCTTCCGGAACATCTCCTTCCCCGTCGGCGAGTTTTTCCCGCCCAACACCGTCCGGATGCCCGAGAACTATGAGGAATGCTGCTTCGCCTGCCATAAATAAGCGAACTGAGGACCGCCCGGCAAGGGCGGTCCTCGGCTTATTCATATTCCACGGTGCTGGTTTTAGGGCTGATGATGCAGACATAGCTGTTCCCCTGCCCCAGAGCCAGAGAACGGCCGTCCTCCAGCATATAGGCAAAGGGGCTGTTCCGGTCCTTCCGGCTCCACCGGATGGGCACGGCCCTGCCGCCGCAGAAGAAGGTCCCCGCCCCTTCCCCGGTGGTCTGGACCCGGAGGCGGCCCTCTTTATCTCCGGGAATCACGGAAACGGCAGTCTCCAGCACCAGCACATTCGTTGCGCCGACCTGGTCCCCGGTGCTGCCGTCCATATGCTCCTTTCCGTACTGGCCCACCAGGTACTTTGCCGTGGCGGCGTCGTAGTCAAAGGTGCCGGTTTTGTAAGCGGAGAAGCGGATTTTGATGTGCTCCGCCGTCTCGCCGCCCGCCGGGGCGCCGTCCTCTGCAAAGGCCTGAAGGTAGTTCCAGCCGGCCTCGTGCTCCGTGGGGAATCTGCCCTTGGCAAGGTATTCCAAAATCTTCTCGCCGGAGGTAACCAGGCTGTGCTCATAGCCGTTGTTCCGCCTCCGGTCGGGGTCCCGCCAGAAGATCGCGGCGTCGTCCGCACCCCGAACGCCGTCCATGTGGTCCACCTTCCAGGCGGAAAGATTGGCGTAGGCCTCCTGGCTGCCGCCGGCGTGAACGTAAACCGCGTCGTGTCCCAGGGCCAGCTCCACAAAGTAGGGCCGGGCCGAGCGGACGCTGCCCAGCAGCTCCACGCCCTCCACGCTCTGGTACACACCCAGCATCCGGGTGATGCCGCCTTCCACCGGAACCTCATAGATGATGTCCGCCTGCGAGACGCCAAGCTGCGGCTGGGCGGCCTTCAAGTTGTTCAGCATGACGGCAATGGGGCGCAGGTTCTCGTATTCCGGCTCCATGGGCGCCCCCGTCAGCGGATTTGCCCCCTCCGGAACGTCCGGCTCCGGTTCCGGCTCCGGCTCCGGGACCGGGACGGGCTCCGCAGTCGCTCCGGGCTCCGGTTCCGGCTCGGAATCCGGCTTTCCGCCGCAGGCCGCCAAGGCCAGGACCATCCACACCGCCAACAACATCGCAAGCGCTCTCTTTTTCATGCCGCCGCCGCCTTTCTCGTTTCGCTTGCCCATATCATACCAACGTTGCGGAGTGCCGTCAAGGTGATTCCCGGTAAATTTCGACAAATTTTACAAAACAGCCCTCCGGCGTTTTCCGCATTCTCCCTCCTGTCTGGAAACGGAGTCCCCGATAGGGCTTGTGTTTTTCCCTGGGAGGAGGTATAATAAACGCGATCAAAGACGGAACCCGCCGCGGCAGCGGGTTTTTCTGCCGGGGTCCTGCATTTTCAGCCTGCGGGCTTCCCGCAAAGGCCCGCCCTGCCGGTGGAAAATCTCCTTGCCTGGCGGGAAAAATCCGCGCCCATCCGGCATTTCCCGGTTATGAATACAGGTTCTCAAACCCAGAGAGGAGGCCGCCGCCATGCCCGGCTTTATTCAGGACAAGCTGGAAATCAAATTTCTTATCCTCTATATCGCCGCCAGGGTCGTGGAGCCCGTGCCGTTTGACGCCATACTGGACCTGACCCTCTGCGACGAAGCCATTGATTACTTTGACTTCTCCGACTGCCTGGCCGACCTGGTCCGCACGGAACACCTGACCCTCTCGGACGACGGCCTCTATGCCCTGACCGAAAAGGGGCGGCGGAACAGCGCCATCTGCGAGTCCAGCCTCCCCTATTCCGTCCGCCGGCGCTGTGACCGGAATCTGGAGGACTGGAACCGGAAGCTCCGGCGGAGGCGGCAGGTGAAATCCTCCGTCGAGAAGCGGCCGAACGGCACCTATACCGTCAAGCTGTCCCTGAACGACGACAAGGGCGGCGTCATGGACCTGCGCCTGATGGTGCCGGACCCGGCGCAGGCCAAGGCCGTGTCCCGGCGCTTTCAGCAGTCGCCGGAAAAGGTATACAGCCAGCTCATCCGCCTCCTGCTGGCGGAGGAAGAATAAACAACGCGGGTACGGAGCATTCCGTACCCGCGTTTCGCTGCTATTTGACCACCACGTTTTCCTCTCCCAGGGTTTCCCGCGCCTCTTCCACCAGGGCCCTGTGAAGCAGGACCTGGGTTGCAAATAGTTTGCGCGTGTCCGCCATGCGCATTTTCACCGTGGAGGCTCCGGGGAACATGGTGAACACCAGCTTCATGTGCCGGAAAGACGGGTGTTCCAGAGACGGAAACTTCAGGTACAGCGTCTCCCCCTTCACCAGCTTATTCTCCTTGACCCCGGGCGGCGTGGGCGGCAGCCCGCCCTCCGCCGTCTCCAGGGGATAGGCGGAATCGCACATGAGCTGGGGGGCTTTTTCGTCCCGGACGGACAGCTTGCCCTTCACCACCACGGCCTGGTTCTCCCGGAGGTAGG
>CAQVQZ010000272.1 GCA_948902155.1 uncultured Oscillibacter sp. | reverse complement strand
ACGTGGAGTCCCTGGACGGCCCCCTGATGCCCGAGGTGGACAACAACTGGAAGATTGTGGGCGCCGACCTGGACGACCCCCAGAAGGACCTGATCTATGAGAAGGTCCGCGCCGGGGAGATTCAGATTCCCACCAGCGAGGACGGCCGCACGCCCAACATCGCCTCCCTGAATGGTCCCGCCCTGCGGGCCGAGGGCATCCTGCCCGCCCTGGACGAGGAAGAGCCCGCTCCCGCGCCTGCTCCCGCACCCGAGCCGGAACCCGCCCCTGCTCCCGAACCGGAGCCCGCGCCTGCCCCCGAGCCGGAGCCCGCTCCCGCCCCTGCGCCCAGCACGGAGGAGGGAACCTATACCGTCAAGTCCGGCGACTGCCTGTGGAGCATCGCCCAGGACGCCTACGGCACCGGCAAGTTGTGGGGCATGATCTACGAGGCCAACAAGGCCGCCGTCAAGAACCCCGCCGAGATTCAGGTCGGGCAGGTTCTGGTGATTCCCGCGGCGTAAACGCGCTGTATTTCCATGCAATAGAGCGGCCCCGGCAATAAGCCGGGGCCGCTTTATGCTGGGGGCAGGGAAGATTTCTCCCACCAATAGCCTGGCTTTCGAAAATCCCACCCCTGTAAGGACGTCTATCAGCCGCCCGTGCTCCCGCAAGTGCCGAAGCTGGAAATGCGGGGGACTCTTATGAAAGCCTGGAATCGAACGGCAAAAACCCTCAGCCATCGCCTCCGGCGCTGCCAGCTCCCTTTTCAAGGGAGCTCAAGAGAAACGCAATTCCAAAACCACCCCTGAAAAAGGGGCTAAAAGCCCGGCACGCCGTCCCAAAACCTCCCTTGAAAAGGGAGGTGGTATGGCGAAGCCGTGACGGAGGGTTTCCTCCCTCCGAGCCCCTCACCATTTGCAAAGCCGCGGGCGGTTAATAACCGCCCCTACATCCACAGTCCTATCGAAAGAATCCCCCCACCGCTCGCCACATTTTTAACAAACCTTTAAATTTCCCTCCAAATAATTGCAAATCCCAAAGATATGTCCTATACTGAGACACATCCAAGTCCACTCAGCCAAATAACCTCCACCGGCGGATTCCGCGTCAAAGTCCGCCGCCCGGAAGCAAGAGGGTGCATCCATATGAAAATCCTGGTCCTATCCGATTCCCACGGCAATCTATCCAACATGTTCCAGGCGGTGGAGCGGGAATCCCCCCGCATGATCCTCCACCTGGGGGACTGCTGGCGGGACGGCGTCCGGCTCCACAGCCGGTTTCCGGAAGTACCCTTCGAGCAGGTGCCCGGCAACTGCGATTTCCGTCCCTCCGAACCTACAGAACACCTGTTGTTTTTGGACGACAAGCGGGTCCTAATGTGCCACGGGCACACATACGGCGTAAAGCAAAGCTTGCTCCCGGCGGGTCTGGCGGCGGAGGAGCAGAACCTGGACCTCTTCCTGTTCGGCCACACCCACAAGCCGTTAGTAGACATGCGGGGAAAAACGCTGTTCTTAAATCCCGGCAGCATTGGCGACTACTCCCGCCCCTGCTACGGCGTCGTGACTCTGGAGGGCGGCAAGCTGGACGTCAAAACGGTCCTTCTCCGCCCGTGAAACGGCGGACCGCGCCAAATATGAACAAACCGAGAACAGGGGGGATTTTTCAGGTGAAACGCTGCATTGTGCCCGCCGGAATCGTCCAAAATACCTGAAAGCAGCTAAAATTGAAGGAGGCAAATATGACGATTCCGGACCCCAGCAAGCTCTACCCACGGACCGGCGACCAGCAGACCATTTACCTGAAAAGCGCCGTCCGGAACCCCAACATCGAAGTCGGCGACTTCACGATTTATAATGACTTTACGAAAGACCCGAAAGATTTTCAAAAGAACAATGTCCTCTACCACTACCCCATCAACGGCGACCGCCTGACCATCGGAAAATTCTGCTCCATTGCCTGTGGGGCGAAATTCCTGATGACCAGCGCGAACCACGCCATGTCGTCCCTGTCCACCTACGTGTTCCCGATCTTCCCCGAGGAGTGGGACCACGGCATGCCGGTAACGGAAGCCTGGGACCGCCGTAGAGACATCGTAGTGGGAAACGACGTCTGGATCGGCTACGAAGCCGTCATCCTGTCCGGCGTGACCATCGGTGACGGCGCGATCATCGCGGCCCGGTCGGTAGTTACGAAGGACGTGCCGCCCTACACCATCGTCGGCGGCGTCCCGGCGAAGCCCATCCGCCGCCGCTTCGACCAGGAGACCATCGACGCGCTCTTAGGACTGCGCTGGTGGGACTGGCCCCTGGAAAAGCTGTCCCAAAACCTCCGCGCCATCCAATCCGGAGACCTGGAAACCCTGCGCCGCAACGCCTGAACAGCATAACCCTATAAAAGAAGCCCTCACCGCATCCATGCGGCGAGGGTTTCTAATACTTTATAAAATACCTATAATATTAAGCGCCATGTGCTATTGAATCAAACGCCCCCTCAAAAAAGGCCCCTTTTGAAAGGGGCTCCCGGCGGAGCCGGGTGGGGATTGCCGCAGGAACTCCCTTCTATTGCACAGCTGGCAATAGGAGAGAGTCCCGCGGGTTTCCTTCTATTATGAGACACGTTAGAGAAGAAAGCCCCTGCGGACTTTCTCCTATTGCGGGACAGGAGCTAGGTGGTGTTCACATAAGTGCATCAACAGTGAGAGCGAAATAAACAAAGGC
>CAQVQZ010000271.1 GCA_948902155.1 uncultured Oscillibacter sp. | reverse complement strand
ACATGGCCCGGGCCCAGGGCATCAACACCGACACCGGCAAGGTGCTGGGCCTGATCATCTCCAACGGCCTGGTGGCCCTCTCGGGAGCGCTGCTCAGCCAGTACCAGAGCTTCGCGGACTCCAGCATGGGCAAGGGCGCGATTGTCATCGGCCTGGCCGCCGTCATCATCGGGCAGGTGGTCTTTGGGCGGATCTTCCGCAACTTCGCCCTGAAAATGCTGGCGGTGTCCCTGGGCGCGGTGATCTACTACGCGGTGATTCAGGCGGTGGTGAGCCTGAGCAGCATCAATACCAACTATCTGAAGCTGATTTCCGCCGTGATCGTGGCGGTGTTCCTGACGATTCCTTATTGGAAGGGGAAGTATTTCCACGCCAAGGTCAAGACCGGAGGTGCCCAGCATGCTTGAGATCAAAGAGATTTGGAAAACCTTCAATCCCGGCACGGTCAACGAGAAGCAGGCCCTCCGGGGCGTGAGCCTGACCCTGAACGACGGGGATTTCTGCACCGTCATCGGCGGCAACGGCGCAGGCAAGTCCACCATGCTGAACGCCGTGGCGGGCGCCTGGACCGTGGACGGCGGGACCATCTCCATCGGCGGCGTGAACGTGACGAACCTGCCGGAGTACAAGCGCGCGCCCTATATCGGCCGGGTGTTCCAGGACCCCATGCTGGGCACCGCGCCCACCATGCAGATTCTGGAGAATCTGGCTCTCGCCGCCCGGCGGGGCCAGCGCCGGGGCCTCAAGTGGGGCGTGACCAAGGCGGAAAAGGAGCGCTATCAGGACATGCTCAAGGGCCTGGACCTGGGTCTGGAGGACCGCCTGACCAGCAAGGTCGGCCTGCTGTCCGGCGGACAGCGCCAGGCGCTGACGCTGCTGATGGCCTCCCTGAAAAAGCCCAAGCTGCTCCTCCTGGACGAGCACACCGCCGCCCTGGACCCCAAGACGGCGGCGAAGGTCCTGGAGTTGTCGGACCGCATCGTGTCGGAGAGCAAGCTGACCACCATGATGGTGACCCACAACATGAAGGACGCCATCCAGCACGGCAACCGGCTGATTATGATGTACGACGGCCGGATTGTCATTGACGTCTCCGGCGAGGAGAAGAAGAAACTGACGGTGCCCCAGCTGCTGGAGCTGTTCAATAAAGTCAGCGGAAGCGACGAGGCGGACGATAAGCTGTTGCTCTCGTAACAGATGGGAGCTATCATAGCAGATAGAAGTGATGAGATAGGAGATATTCTCACAATGGGGGATTTATCTCCTGTCTCTTTTCCGTTGTCTGTAAGTTCCTCTGGTCCCAAAGAGGATGCCGCGCCGATCTTGGCCTCCTTCGCAAAGGGGGCCGGCACCGCCGAAGGCGGTGACGGAGGGGTTTCCCCATCAGCCTGCCAATTCCCTCCAATCTAAAAAGAGAAGCCGGCGCCGAAGCCGACTGAGGGTTTCCTCCGCCGGGGCCCCGGCACTTGCGGGGCGCGGGCGGCTAATAGCCGCCCCTATAAGAAATCTCTGATTAGGGGGATTCTTGCGGGGAAACCCGCCCTTGACTTTTCCCCCGCCGGGGCTGTAAAATGTCAGCGATTGACAAGTACGAGCTTGGAGGCAAATTATGGAGCAAACCGACCTCATCGTCTGCAAGGACGTTTCCCTAGGCTACGAGGGCCAGAGCGTCCTGACTCACCTGGACCTCCGGGTCCGGAGTGGGGATTATCTCTGCGTTGTGGGCGACAACGGCTCCGGGAAGTCCACCCTCCTGCGGGGCCTTCTGGGCCTCCTGCCGCCTCTGGCGGGGAGCATCCGGCGGGCGGCGGAGCTGGAACGGGGGGCCGTGGGCTACCTGCCCCAGCAGACCCGCGCCCAGCGGGATTTCCCCGCTACCGTGCAGGAGGTGGTCCTCTCCGGCTGTCTGAACCGGAAGGGGCTCCGCTTTTTCTACACCGCCGCCCAGCGCTCCCAGGCGCTGATGAACCTGGGCAAGCTGGGGGTGCTGGAGCTGAAAGACCAGAGCTATCGCAGCCTCTCCGGCGGGCAGCAGCAGCGGGTCCTGCTGGCCCGGGCCCTGTGCGCCGCCAGCCGCCTGCTGATTCTGGACGAGCCCGTCACCGGCCTGGACCCCGCCGCCGCTCAGGACCTCTATAAAACTCTGAATTACCTCAACCGCCGGGAGGGAATGGCGATTGTTATGGTAACCCACGACCTCCGCCCCGCCCTGCGGGAGGCCGGGAGCGTCCTCCACATCGGCCACGGGGGGACCTTCCTGGGCGCCCCGGCGGAATACCTGGCCTCCCCCTTGGGGAAGCGGTTCAAGGAGGCGGCGGAATGAGTTTTTGGGAAATGTTTTCGTTCCCCTTCATCCAGCGGGCGCTGGCGGCGGGGGTGCTGGTGAGCCTGTGCGCCGCCCTGCTGGGAGTGCCCCTGGTGCTCAAGCGCTATTCCATGATCGGCGACGGGCTGTCCCATGTGTCCTTCGGCGCTCTGGCGGTGGCGGTGGCGCTGGGGTTTACGCCGCTGTACTTCTCCATTCCCGTGGTAGTGGCGGCGGCGTTCCTCCTGCTGCGGGTGGCGGACAGCCCTCGGTGGAACAGCGACGCCGCCATCGCCGTGGTCAGCGCGTCGTCCCTGGCGCTGGGGGTGCTGGTGATTTCCAGGACCTCCGGCATGACCACGGATGTGGACAACTACATGTTCGGCAGCGTCCTGGCCA
>CAQVQZ010000270.1 GCA_948902155.1 uncultured Oscillibacter sp. | reverse complement strand
GGTGAAGCGGCCCATCCTGGTGGGCGAGGACTTTGTATTGACCGGCTTCCGGCCCGCCGAGTGGGAGGAACGGCTGGGATGACCGCCCGCTTGGACTTCGCGCCCCTGGACGGCATCACCAAGCGGGTGTTCCGCCGGGTGTGGCACGAGCGGTTCGGCGGGGCGGACCGGTACTTCATCCCCTTTCTCTCGCCGACGGACCAGCACATCATCACCCCCAGGGACCAACGGGAACTGGAGAACCCCGAGGGCCTGCCCCAGGTACCCCAGATCATGGCGAAGCGGGCGGAGGATTTCGTCTGGGCGGCGGGAGCGCTGGCGGACATGGGGTATACGGAGGTCAATCTGAACCTGGGCTGTCCTTCCGGCACCGTCACCGCAAAGGGGAAGGGGTCCGGACTGCTGCTGGACCCGGAGGGGCTGGACCGCTTCTTGGACGGGGTATTTTCCGGCGTCAGGGTCCCGGTTTCCGTGAAGACCCGGCTGGGGTATCATACGCCGGAGGAGTTTCCCCGGCTGCTGGAGATTTTTAACCGCTATCCCATCGCGTGCCTGACCATCCACCCCAGGGTCCGACCGGAGAAGTACCGGGGGGCGGTGCATATGGATATGTTCGCTTTGGCTTACGAGGAGAGCCGGAATCCGGTGTGCTTCAACGGCGATTTGACCTCTGTGGAGGGCGTCCGGGCGCTGAAGGCGCGGTTTCCGGGGCTGGAGGCCGTCATGATCGGCCGGGGGGCCGTGGCGGACCCGGCGCTGTTCCGGCGGCTCCGTGGCGGACCGCCCGCCTCGAAGGAGGAGCTGCGGGCGTTTACCGCCGCCCTTTATCAGGGGTATCGGGAGTTCTATGGGCAGGAGGCCCCGGCTTCCCAGAGGATGAAGGAAGTTTGGTTTTATTTGATCCACCTCTTCGACGGCGGCGAGCGCCTGGGCGGACGGATGCGCCGGTCCAGGGGACCCAGGGCTTATGAGGAATTGGAGGCGCAGATTTTCCGGGAGCTGGAGCTGCTGGACGCGCCTCGGGGGGAGCTGGCTTGAAGGGACTGGGGATATGGAACCGGAACGGCGGGCGGACGGGTTCTCTTCTTAATAAATGGGAAGAACGGTCCGGAGGCTGAGAGGCGGATAACGCGGGGGCTGGGATGCGGCGCAAGAGGCCGGCTGTTCCGGTTTCCGAAAAAGATGGGAGAAACACTATGAAAACGTTTTTAGACCAGGCACAGGAGATCCAAGATGAGATCATCGCCAACCGCAGGGCCATCCACGGTTACGCCGAGTGGGGCTTCGACCTGCCGCAGACCTACGCCTATGTGGTGGAACAGCTGAAAAGCTACGGCTACCAGCCGGAAAAGGTGGGAAAAATGGGCGTCGTCTGCACGGCGGGCAGGCCCGGACCCACCATTCTGCTGCGGGCCGACATGGACGCCCTGCCCATGGCGGAGGAGACCGGGGCCAACTACGCGGCTACCAACGGGAACTGCCACAGCTGCGGCCACGACTGCCACACGGCTATGCTCCTGGGGGCGGCCAAGCTTTTGAAGCGCCGGGAGAGCGAGCTGGCGGGGACGGTAAAATTCATGTTCCAGCCCGCCGAGGAGCAGCTGGCCGGTGCGCTGGACATGATCGCGGGGGGCGTTCTGGAGAACCCCCACGTGGACGCCGCTCTGGCGCTCCACGTCGTTGTGGGGATGGAGGTGGCCCGGAGCGGCCGTGTCTGCTGCGTCCACCACTGCACGAAAAACTCCGGCGACGCGGTGCGGATCATCGTGGAGGGGGAGGACGCCCACGGTTCCCGGCCGGAGCTGGGCGTGGACGCCATCCACATCGCCGCCCACATCATCCTGGCCCTGGAGGGGCTGAAGGCCCGGGAGATCCCCATCGGGCAGGAGTCCGTCGTGCTGGTGGGGCGCATCGAGGGCGGCACCTCCTGCAACACCATGGCGGGGCGGGCGATTCTGGATCTGTCCATCCGTGCCACGGGGCCGGAGGAGCGGGCGTTCCTCATGCGCCGGACGGAGGAGATCGCGAAAGGCGTGGCGGCGACCTTCCGGGGCACGGTCCGGGTGGAGCACCAGTACGGCGCGCCCGCCCTGGTCAACGACGAGGGGCTGATGGTGGAGTTTCAGCGGTATCTGCGGGAGATGCTTCCGGCGGAGCAGGTGGTGGACTGCGAGAAGATCGGCGGGACGGAGGACTTCACCATGCTGGCGGAGAAGGTCCCTTCGGTGTTTTTGGAGCTGGGCGCGGGGTCTCCCGAGGAGGGGTATCCCCACAGCATCCATCAGCCCACTATGCAGGTGGACGAGTCTGCGCTGGCCACGGGTTCCGCCGCCTACGCGCAGTGCGCGCTGCGGTGGCTGGAGGACCACGCGAAAGGATAAAAAGTGCCGCAGGAGGCCGCTATGGGGCGGTCTCCTGCGGTGTTTTCCTGCAAACCCTTGACAAACCGGGCAAATTGGGTTAGATTAGCCTTGCAAAAACTTATACTCAGATAAGGAGAACAGACGTCATGTATAGTGTACGTACCATTCTGGACGATATTCTGCTGATCGGCGGCTCCGACCGCCGTTTGGCCCTGTTTGAGAACGTGTTTCCCGTTCCCAGGGGCGTCAGCTACAACGCCTATGTGGTCCTGGACGAGAAGACCGTCCTCCTGGACACGGCGGACAGCGCCGTGGGGGCGCATTTTTATGAGAATCTGGAGCACG
>CAQVQZ010000269.1 GCA_948902155.1 uncultured Oscillibacter sp. | reverse complement strand
TTCTTCCTCTTCGACCGGCCCGAGGGCTTCGGGGCCAGCTTCGTGGGGGACGAGGTGTTCAAGAGCGTGGACCACAGCTTTTCCGCCATCCCCGGCGGGGCGCTGCATCCACAGGCGGTGGCTCCGGGGTTCCAGATGTACACGACCTGGATGATCCGGCATCTCGACGGCAACCCCTGGCTCCAGACGGACCGCTGCGAGGATGAGCGGTATGTCTGGCTGCATGAGGCGGAGTTTTAAGAAGGGAAGCCGACCATAAGGCCGCCGTTTGGCGGAGGGCGTTCCGGCAGATCGAAAAGAGCCCCTGGAGAGTTTCCTCCAGGGGCTCTTTTGTGTAATAACTCCCGCTTTTCGATGAAAGCTCGAAAAGCGGGAGCCGGTCATTTCATAAATATCCGGTTGTCCTCCGCGTGGATGCTGCATCCCTCTTCGATGGTGATGATCTCCTCCGTCAGCCTGCCGATCTGGACGTCCAGGTAGGGATACAGCTTCTCGCACCGTATCCGCCCCTTGCTCTTCCGGCTCAGGGCCTTGTTCACGATCTTCAGCTCCGACAGCAGGGACTCCTGCCGCTCCATGTAGAGGTCCCGCTGCTCCGCCAGCTGGTCCAGCAGCGCCTTCTCCTGGTCCGAGATACGCACGCCCTTTCTCCGCAGGGTGGTGATGGGCTTCCACATTTTCTCCACGGTGGCCTGCACCGCCGCCAGCTCCTCCTTGATGCGCTTCCAGGACTCCAGCACGTGGGGGGGATACCCCACGGAAAAGCAGCTGCGGCCCCCCGCCAGGTTGCCGACCCGCTGGCACAGGATGCTGTCTCCCGCCTGGATTTGGCTGTCCGCGATGATGCCCCGGCCGCTCATGACATATACCACGCCGCCGCACCGGATGGTGCTCTCCAGAATCGCCCCGGCGATCACACTGGTCCCGGCCTCGATCTCCGCCCGCTCCAGGGCGGAAGCCTGCACCTGGCCGTCCGCCTTCAGAAAGGTACTGCCCGCCGTGCCGAAAACGCCCTGCTGGACCCGGATGGTCCCACCGGTGGAGGTCAGGCGGGCCTGACCGACCTTTCCGTTGATGACGATGTCGCCGGAGGCTTCGATCTCCGCGCCGCCGTCCACGCTGCCGCCGATATAGAGGTTGCCGGAGATGCGGAGGGTCCCCTGGAACTGGTCCACGTCGCCGTCGATAATCTTCTGAGCATGGATGCAGAAGCGGTCGTTCTCCATGTACAGGATGCCGTCCACGCCGGCGGTCAGGGCCTGCCCGCCCCGGTCAATCCGGGTGTTTTCCCCCTGGGGGATTTCAGCCCGGAGAGGTTCCGGGCAGGAGAGCTCCTGCCCCGTCACGTCCACGCCAACGGTCCCCTCCCTGGGGGCGCGGATGAGGCAGATGACCGTGCCTTTCCGGATAGGCTGCAATTGGACGTCCTGCCCGAAGTCCACCTGGCTTCCGTCCTGCACCTCCAGTCGCATGTTCTTGCGCCGCTGGAACAGCTCCGTGACTTTGCCGTCGATTCCCGGCTGGGGGGCCTTGCCCCGGGCCACGGGGAACATATGGAGATAGCCGCGGGCGAACTCCCGGGGAATCTCCTGCTCTAAAATGCCATAGTGGATGCCCTCGTAGTGCAGGTCACCCAAAAATTCCTCCAGGGTGATGCCGTCGCCGTCGTTCTCCGGCGGGAGCAGGCACGCGTAGGCGCTCATGCGGTCCTTGGAGAGGAAGAACTGGGCCTCCGCCCGGATGGGGTCCGGGTCGTTCAGGGCCTTTTTATAGCGGGTCCGGCAGATATTTTTCAGCGCCCACATGAAATCCTCCACGGTGTCGCTGTCCTCGGGATACTGCATCCGGGCGTCTTTGTTCTCCGCCTCCAGGGTGGAAAACATCCGCCTGTAAGGCGTGGGGGGAGACGATTTTTTTTCCGGTTCGCCTGCCCCTTTTGGGACGAAACGATTTAAAAGCGACATTTCATCTCCTGCCTTTACTCGAACCTCTACTTATGGCCGCGCTTTTGCCTAGTGGTTTTCCGCCGTTTGACCGGCGCAGGCGCCTGGGGGTTTTTACCTGACGGGGAACCTGTTGACGCCGCCGCATTGGCGGTTCGGGCGTTTTAGCAACTTATTCCGTTTCATCGTAACATATGTTTTCTGTAATTTCAAGTGCGAATCAGCGGAATAAAGCAACGAATTTGGATACGAGGATGTCAAGAGTTTTTTTCTCACCTGCCACAACAATGTAACACAAGATTTGTCCTGGAGGAGCTGCTGCAGGAGGCGGGGCGTGTTACAGCCCGCGCAGCGGGGGATAGTGCGGCGGAGCTGGGAGGAACCGGAGAAAGGGTCTGGTGCTGCCGCGCAGCGGAGGGAGGCGCGGCGGTGATCGGCGGGAGCGCGCCAGCGAAGCCAGCGGGCCAGCGGGCCAGCAGAGCCAGCGAGGCCAGCTTGCCTAACCCCCCAGCCCCCCTAGCGAGGGGGGGCTTTAATATACCCCTACGCAGAGCGTAGCCAACCCTTACCTCCCCACACCAATAAAGGAGGAGTTTAAATTCAGGCGGTGTCCCGGCTTGGCCGGGACGTTTTTTTATGCGCTGCGGCGGGACGAAGGGTTTATTGGAAAGCCGCGCGGCGGGGACGGGGGCGCTTTCGCGGCATAAAACCAGTGTGAGAACCTGTATTCATAAGCGTTTGAGCAGCGTGTGGAGATGAGAAATTATGAC
>CAQVQZ010000268.1 GCA_948902155.1 uncultured Oscillibacter sp. | reverse complement strand
CTTTGTTTATTTCGCTCTCACTGTTGATGCACTTATGTGAACACCACCTAGGAGGCAGCTATGGAAAAGAATGCTTATCAGACTGAGCTGGACCGGGTGCGGTTTACTCCGGCGGGCCGCGCCGCCCTGGCGGAAGCCCTGATGCAAGGGGAAGCAATTCCGGCCCGCCGCCCGGGAAACTGGGTCAAGCGGGGTATGGCGGCGGCGCTGGCGGCGGTGGTGCTGGCGGGTTCCGCCGTGGCGGCGGGGACGCTGTGGGAGCGTTATTTTGGCCGTCTGGACGAGGAACAGCGGGAGGTCATCGAAACCCTGAGCCGGGACCTCCCGGCGGCGGAATCCAACGGAACCGTCATGACGCCCCTTGCCGCCTTCGGCGACCAGGATTTCTACTATTTGATGCTGGAAATTCAGGCTCCGGAAGGCACGGTCCTGCCGGATTACGGCGAGGACGAGGGGTATTATCAGCTCTTCGGCGATACGCTGGAGGAGGCCGTGACCCTGACGGACGCGGGGGGAGAGGACGTGCTCTGCACCCTGGATTACGATTGGATAAACGATGATCCAACGGACAATATCCTCACTGCCGTGGTCCGCCTCTGGTCCATGGAGGATGTGGACCTCTGCGACGGGACGGATAAGGTGCTCCACATTCCGGGGCTTTGGGTCCAGAGTCCGGACAAGATCTATACGCCCGTTCTCACCGGCGGCTGGGATTTCAATATCGGGACCCACTCCGGCGGCATGGAGAGCCGGACGCCGGACGTCTCCGGCGTGACCGTGGAAAGCGAGGACTGCGGGACCATGACCCTGGAGTACCTCCGGCTGTCGCCCCTGGGCATGCGTATCCGCCACAGCTGGTCGGATTCCAGGGAGGGGATTCTGCCCGGCGCGGAGTTGTCCGTGGAGATGGCGGACGGAAGCCGGGTTTCCCTGTGGAACACCGTGGGCAGCTGCGGTGAGAACTGGAACGAGGAATACGGCCCCTTCGAGGCCCCTATCGACCTCAGCAAAGCCGTGGCCGTCCACTGGGGCGACGCGGTGATTTCCCTGGAGTGACGGTGTTCCCGAAACAGGAAACGGATGCGAAAAGGCGGCACGCGATTGCGTGCCGCCTTAGCTTGTCCCAAATCAGATATGGATGCCGCCCACGAAGTATGTATTGTAGTAGCCGTCGGTCAGGTCGGAGTAGATCACGCCGCCGCTCCGGGAGGAGGAGGAGTGAATCATCTGGCCGCCGCCGATGTAGATGCCTGCGTGAGAGCACGCCTTGCCGGCGTTGCGGCTGGGGTCGTTGAAGAACACCAGGTCGCCGGGCTGGAGCTCGCCCAGGCTGTACACCCGGGTGCCCAGGCCGCTCTGCCACTGGCCGGTAGCGGTGTGGGGGAGGGAAACGCCGAACTGCTTGTACACGTACATGGTGAAGCCGGAGCAGTCAAAGCCGCCGGGGGCCGCGCCGCCGTAGCTGTAGCGGGTGCCCAGGAACTGACGGGCGAAGTCGACGATGCTGCTGTCGCCCACGCTGGCGCCGGGGGTGAGGGGCGTCTCGTTGGTCAGGCTGATGTAGTCGCTGCGGACGAAGCCCTCGCCGTATGTACCCGTGATGTGATACCAGCCGTTTTCGATGCCCACCACGGTAACGCCGCTGTTAAGGCCCAGGTTGTTGAGGATTTCGCTGTCGATGTTGGACTCCGCCCGGACGTTGACGCCCCGGGCATTGATGCGGCCGTAGTATTCAAACTCGGTCTCGTCGCTCATGGTGAAGAAGTCGGCGGAGACGTAGCCGTCATTGCCGTTGTGGGCCACGTGATACCAGCCGTCCTCCTCGCCCAGCACGGCGATGGTCCAATCTTTGTCCAGCATGGTGATGACCGAAGCGTCCAGAGAAGGCTCGGAACGGAGGCGGAGGGAGGAGCCGGTGGTCTTGCCGATGCCGATGACCAGAGCGTCGCCGTCGGCGGCGAAGGCGGTCAGAGTCAGGCAGAGCATAGTCATAATGGAGAGCGCCAGAACCTTGGCGGCTTTTCCTGCAAGTCGATTCATGGGTGTACGTTTCCTTTCTCATGTCTTTTGTAAAACAGATTGGGTGAAACGGCTGACGCCATTCCTTCGAGGGGAAAAGCCGGTTACTTTTCCTTGCCCGCCAGAGCCCGGTTCAGCCAGACGGTGGCGATGTCCATCGCCGCGTAGAGGCTGTCCTTCTCGCTCTTCTTCACCACCCGGTCCCGGGATTTCAGGTCCGGGTCGGTGAGCTGGAGCTGAATGGAGACTTTGGAGGCCAGATCCAGGTCCTGTTCCTTCTTGGTGTCCAGAACCTGCATCATGATGATATATTTTTCAGCCATCGTGCCGTAGTAGATCAGGTTGCCTGCCCGGCGAAGCGGATGGCCTTTATAAACAAGGCCCTCGGTTTTGCTGTTCTTGTTTCCAGCCATAAAAACCTCCTTGAAAAATTTTGTAACCAAATTGTAACATCTTTTTCCCGTTTTGTCAACATTCTGAACTGAGCAACCTGACGAAAAAAGAGGATAGGTTTCCGTCGTTATTGACAAAAAACGAAAAAATCCCGTGGAAAACTCCCTCCGCCCTTCCGGGCGCCAGGCCGTTTTCCACGGGATGGCTGTCGAAAATGGTGACAAATTGTTACTCTTTTTGTTACTGTCCCAGATATTTTCTTACCAGCACCTGTAACAGCTCGTCCCGGTCGATCTTGCGGAT
>CAQVQZ010000267.1 GCA_948902155.1 uncultured Oscillibacter sp. | reverse complement strand
CTCCCCGGCCCCCAGCTCCGCGTCGCCGTCGAAGCGGAAGGTGCCGTTTTCGTAGATATAGCCGGAGTAGGGGGTGACGTTTTCGTTGCAGAAGTCCCCCACCGCCGCAGTCCAGGTCTCCGGCAGGACGTCCTCCATCCACTCATGGAGCTTCAAATCGTATTTCGCGATGATCTCCTCCAGCTTGTCGGCCATCTCCTGGGTGTAGACCAGATAGAACCCGTAGCGCTCCTCAAAACCCGTGGGCTCGTTGCCGATCTCCGCAATGATGGCCCCGTCCGGGTCATAAGATTCCTGAAACGCCTCCCATTCCGCCAGGGCTTTGCTCTCCGGGGTGTCCCCCCAGCCGGAGAGGCTGACGAAGTCCTTGTACTCGTGCTCTCCGGGGATGACCCTGCCGTTTTCATCCGTCACGTACACGCTGCCCTTCTCCGGCAGCAGAACGTCCCGCAGGCCGAAGAAATTCGCCGCCACCGCCAGTCCCGACAGCGCCGCCGCCAGGGCCACCGCCGCCGCTACCGTCACCAGCCATTTCAAGTGCTTTCTCTGATTCGCCATCGCGTAATCCTCCCATTTGATCTCGCCGGACCCATGGACCTGGGAGAAGGTCTCCTGGTAAAACTCTCGGTTACTCATCCTGCCAGTCCTCCCCCAATCGTTCTTTCAGCCTCTGCCGCGCCCGGGCCAGCCGGGTGGTCACCGTGGAGGCCCCCACGCCCAGCAGCTCCGCGATCTCCCGGACGCTGAACTCCTCGTAATAGTAGAGGTTCAGCACCGTCCGGTACTTCTCCGGCAGGGCCAAGACCTCGCGGAACAACGCCGCCTGTTCCGGCTTATCGAAGACGGGAGTCTCGGGCAGCTCCTCCAGGGGCGCACGGCGCTTCCGCCAGGGGCTTCGCAGCACGTCCCGGCAGTAGTTCACCGTCACCCGCAGCAGCCAGTGCCGCAGATGCTCCTCTCCGTCGAAGCGCTCCCTGCACCCGAACAGGCGCAGGAAAACCTCCTGCACGGCGTCGTCCGCGTCCTGGGGATTTCCCAGGCTGTGGAGGGCCGTGCGGTAGACCATATGCTGATAGCGCGTCACCGCGCCGGTAAAACAGGCTTTGTCCATATGTCGACCTCGTTGTTGTGGTTGGTTGGGAGTACTCTCACTTAGGATACGAGTGGAAGCGGGGAATTGTCTCAAAATTTTGAAAATTTTCAAAAATACCGCCGCGGCCCGGAAAGATGTGGTATAATCAACGCAGTTGAAAAGGAGCAAATGCTCCTTTTCAACTGGCGGACCACGGGTCCGCCGAGGCGCATAGCGCCTATGCGTTTTCTATGAAGTCAGACACAGCAAGCCGCATATGCGGCCTGCGACGCTGTGAAACAGCGCCGTGTTGAAAAGAATCCATGGGATACTTTTCAACTGTGTCGACTATAGAATACCCCTATCTCATAGAAGGAGGTGCGCTTATGACGCTCACCGAAGCGATGCAAACCCGCCACACCGTCCGCCGCTACACGGACCGCAGGCTGCCCGAAGACGTCGCCCATCAGCTTACCCAGCGAATCCGGGAGCACAACGCGGCCCATGGCCTGGCCATGAGCCTGGTGACGGAAAACACCGACGCGTTCAGCCCCATCCTCAAGCTCATCCTGGCCAAGGGCGTCCGAAATTACGTCGTCCTGGCAGGGAAGGCCGGTCCCGGCCTGGACGAGCGCCTGGGCTGGTGCGGGGCGGACGTGATGCTCCTGGCCCAGATGCTGGGCTTAAACTCCTGGTGGGTGGGCGGCACCTTCAGCCGCAAGGGCGTGAAAAAGAACGCCGCCCCCGAGGCGGAGACCGTCATCGGCCTCATCGCCCTGGGCTACGGCGCGACCCAGGGCGTCCCCCACAAGTCCAAGCCCCCGGAGGCCGTCAGCCGCTACGACGGCGGGGAACCGCCGGAGTGGTTCCGCAAGGGTGTGGAGGCGGTCCTCCTGGCCCCGACGGCCCTGAACCACCAGGCCTTCACCATCCGGGGCGAGGGCCGGACCGTGACCATGACCTGTGACAACGGGGTCTTTTCCGGCGTGGACCTGGGAATCGGGAAGTACCATTTCCAGGCCGGAGCCGGAGCGGAAAATTTCGACTGGGCGCGGGAATAACGCAAAAATCGAGCATCACAGGAAAATGTCCGGCGCGGGTCAATCCCGCGCCGGACGTTTCACAGCGTCACAGATTCGCAAAGAGGTCCCGGCTGGGATTCAGATACCCCAGGTCCTCCGGGTCTCCGGTGAGCTGCCGGAGGTTTTTCAGGGCGGTGCGCTTTTTGCCCTGGGAAGCGCCTTTCAGCTTCTCCAGGCCGCCCTCCATGGGGGCCTTGAACTCCAGGACGCCCTTCTCCTGCGCCAGCTTCACCAGGGCCTCGCCCTTCTCGGAGCGGACGATGATCTGGTTCCACCCTTTGTCCACGTCCCAGCCGTCGGCGCTCCGGGCCCCGCCGATGGAGAGGTCGGAAAACTCCGCCGTCATGTCGGCGCAGTACCGGCACCCGGAGCGGACCAGGGGGATCACCTCGTCCAGGTTGACGGAGACGGTTTTCCCGTCCTCCCGCAGCTCCAAAGAGTGGTACTTGCTGGGCGGGATGTCCATGTGGGAGACCTTGGCGGCGCCGGTGTGCCGGGCCGTCAGCTCGTTGAGGCCGTCCCAGTCCAGGCCCCAGCCGCAGAAGAGGCCGAACACCATGCCGATGTT
>CAQVQZ010000266.1 GCA_948902155.1 uncultured Oscillibacter sp. | reverse complement strand
CGGCGCAGATCTCGTCGTTGATCTTCTGGCCGTCCTCATAGTACTGGGTGCAGGCTTCGGTGGTGATGGTGAAGCCCTGGGGAACGGGCAGACCGATGTTGGTCATCTCGGCCAGGTTCGCGCCCTTGCCGCCCAGCAGCTCGCGCATGTTGGCGTTGCCCTCGGTGAACAGGTAGCAGTATTTTTTGCTCATTTTCATTCCTCCGTTTTTCTTTGCTTCTGCGGTGCGGCACTGTCTGCCGTCCGCATGGCAAACGTTTGCCTAAATGCCTTTTTATTATAATCGTTCGTTTTCTGGAAAGCAATACATAAATAGCATAAGAAATGGATGGACAATTAAAACATTCTGCCCAAAACGAATAAAACCCGGCGGCTGTCCGGGCCGGGACAGCCGCCGGGTTCGGATTTCCGTGCTGCGGACGTCACAGGAAGAGAAGTACAACGCCCAGGACTGCGGCGAAGACGCCGCCCGCCCGGTTTGCCAGCAGGGCCGCATCCGAGGGCTCCGCGTTTTTGAACCGCCAGCCGTAAGACAGATGCCAGGCGGTTCGGGGGCAGACGGCTCCGAAGAGGCCCAGGAGCAGCAGGAGCAGACCCGCCCCGGCGTGTTCGCCGGAGGCGCGGGGAGCTTTGGGAGCCTTTGCCTCGATAACGTCCCGGAGGACGTCGCCGCTGACATAACGGCGCTCGTCGTAGTTCTCGCTCCAGCCGCCGTAGCCCATGTTGCCGGACTGGGTCCACCAGTAGGCGGAATCGTCGGGGTAGGTGATCTGAAGGTCATAGCGGTCGGAGTCGCCGGAGAAGGTGAAGGAATAGGTGTATTGGCCATCGGAGACGGTTCCGGCCTCCTGGTCGACCAGGTAGTCCTTTCCGTTCTGGGTCACGGTGTAGGGTGCGTTCCCGGCATCCTGAACGCCGCAGGCGCAGAGGGCCAGGAGGAGCAGGAGCGGAAGCAGGATTTTGGGCTTCATGGCGGGGCCTCCTTGATTGGGATGTTTTTATCATACCACATGGGCGGGGGCGGCGCAAGGGGCGGCGGATTGCCGGCGGGCGGTTCGTATTTGAGGTGTTCTAACGATCTAATTGCGAATGTGGGGGATGGTTTTCAAGTAATGTCATGAAGTTAAGCAGGAAATAAAAAGGTCCCTTTTGAAAGGGGCTCCGCCCGAAGGGCGGTGGGGATTGTCCGCAGGGACTTCCTTCTATAATAAGACTTGCAATAGAAGGGAGTCCCTGTGGACCCTCTTCTATTGCAAGACAGGAAATAGAAGGAAATCCCTGCGACAATCCTCCGTCACGGCTTCGCCGTGCCACCTCCTTTCAAAAGGAGGCTTTCTTCCTAAGCTAATGACATTGGGCATTTGCGAAGCAAATGGCGGAGAGTTTTCCCCACAAATTGCTGCTTTTCTGAATATTCCACCTATATGGGGGCGATAATCGATCGCCCATTTTCCTCTCAACCTGGGCAATCGCGGAGGCGCAGGCGGCTGGTAGCGGCCCCTACATTCCGTTCCTACATGAAAATATCCGAATTGGGGTATTCCCCCGGACCGGCAGAAACAAATTGAATAGGGATGCGGGATATGGTATAATGGAGTCGTTGAAACGGAAATTGCGGAAAAACGGAGGATTGCATGAAACGAGAACTTGGAATTGCCAGATGCGGCCTGGCCTGCTGCCTGTGTTCCGAAAACGAGACCTGCGGCGGATGCGATACGGACGGCTGTCCCGAAAGTGCGCGGTGCGAAAACAGGCGCTGCTCGGCGGAAAAAGGGCTCTCCCATTGCTACGCTTGCGGCGAGGACTGCAAAAAGGGGATTTTGGAGAAGATAAAGCCCTATGGATTTACATTGTTTATCAAGCGGTACGGGCTGGAGCGGCTGCTGGACTGCCTGGAGGAAAACGAGAAGCGCGGCGTCGTCTACCACCGGCGGGGCATCGTCGGCGACTACGACGGCTTCGACGATGTGGAGGAGCTGATCGCGTTCATCCGGACGGGAAAGCGGTGAGGGCCGGCTTCCTGGAAGCCGCCGGGAGGACTGCTTTCAAAAACCCCGGCGGCTGTTGACATTTTCCGGCACATGGCCCATAATGACGGGGAGGCTATGCCGGACAAGGAGGGATTCTCCATGAAAAAAAGCGGCGTCCTGGCGCTCCTGCGGGAAAACGACGCGTGGAAGCTCACGGAGGACGGGCCTGTGGCGATGATGGTTTCGGACGGGGATAAGACCCGCTGGATGACCGCTGCCAGGGCGGGGAATTTCCTCAAGGTCTCCACCGGCAGGTGGTTCCGGCGGACCCGGCGGATCGCCATCCGCGAAATTTGACCGCCGGGAGGCCCGGCGGCACAGGAGGACGCGCATATGAAAACCATCCTCGGCATCGACATCGGCGGCACCACGACCAAGATTGTGGGCCTTGACCATACGGGCAAGCTCCTTTCCACCCTCCGGGTCCAGGCGGAGGACCCGCTGACCAGCCTCTACGGGGCCTTCGGCAGCTACCTCTCCGGGAACCGGCTCACGCTGGCCGACGTGGAGCGGGTGGTGCTCACCGGCGTGGGGGCCTCCTACGTGGAGGGGGACATCTACGGCCTGCCCACCTGCAAGGTGGACGAGTTCTCCGCCAGCGGCGCCGGGGCTTTGGCCATGAGCGGCCAGCAGCGGGCCGTCGTGGCCACCATGGGTACCGGCACCGCCTTTCTCTGGGCGGAGCGGGGCCGGGGCGTGCGGCACCTCTGCG
>CAQVQZ010000265.1 GCA_948902155.1 uncultured Oscillibacter sp. | reverse complement strand
AGCAGGAGATGGTCCTGGTCATCGGCGAGAACATCAAGGTCCGCCGCTTCGCCCGGTATGCCGAGGGCGTGTCCGTTCCCTACGTTCACGCCGGCGGCAAGATCGGCGTGCTGGTGAACCTGGAGACCGGCCTTTCCGCCGAGCAGGTCACGGAGCTGGGCAAGAACATCGCCATGCAGATCGCCGCCCTGAACCCCCGGTTCTGGGATAAGTCCCAGGTAACCCAGGAGGTGCTGGACGAGGAGAAGAAGGTCATGCTGGCCCAGATGGAGAACGACCCCAAGATGGCGGGCAAGCCCGAGCAGGTCCGGGAGAAGATCGTCATGGGCAAGCTGAACAAGTTCTATGCCGAGAACTGCCTGCTCCAGCAGGATTCCGTCCGCGCCGACGTGTTCGAGGGCACCGTGGAGGCCTATATCGCCCACGCGGCCAAGGAGCTGGGCGGCGAGATCAAGTTCAAGGACGCCATCCGCTTCGAAAAGGGCGAGGGCATCGAGAAGAAGCAGGAGAACTTTGCCGACGAGATCGCCTCTCTGGTGAAGGGCTGATCGTCCCGTTCCCCCCCCGGGAGCCGCCCCAGCGGATTTTCCCGCCGGCGGGGTCTCCCGCAGCAGCATGAAACAAGCCCGGAGCGGCGCAAGCGAGCCGCTCCGGGCTTTTCCCGTCCCTCCGCCGCCCGGCGCGCCGAAGTCTCGGGCGGGAAGGCGGCTTTTTTATTTGACGGTTCCGGAAAAGCGGAGTATAATAAAATAATCAAGAAAGGAGGTCCCGCCATGAAGACCATCATCACCATCGGAAGGCAGTTCGGCAGCGGCGGCAAGGAAGTGGGCATCCGCGTGGCCAAGGAGCTGGGCATTCCCTTTTATGATAAGGAAATTTTGCAGGAAGCCGCCAAGAAGAGCGGCCTGTGTGAAAAAATTCTGGAGAACTTTGACGAGCGGCCCAAGAGCCTGCTTTACTCCATCGCCATGGACTCTTACATGTTCGCCCTCCCCGGCACCGGCGCGGGGGACTCCCTGGAACAGCAGGTCTATTTGGCCACCTTCAACACCATCCGTCAGCTTGCCAAGGAGGGGCCCTGCGTCATCATCGGGCGCTGCGCGGACTACGCCCTCTCCGGCGACCCCAACCACCTGAGCCTCTTCATCCACGCGCCTATGGAGGACCGCATCCGCCGGGTGGCCGGGCGGCAGAACCTGACGGAGGCCCAGGCCAAGACCTTGATCAGCAAAACGGACAAGCGGCGGGCCTCCTATTACGAATACTACTCCTCCCAGCGCTGGGGCGCGGTGGACAGCTATGACTTCTGCCTCAACAGCAGCTACCTGGGCCTGGGCGGCACCGTGGAGCTGATCCGCTCCCTGGTGGAGCACCGGGAGCATCCCGTCCCCAGCCCCACGGAGGAGGACCCCACCCGGAAGTAGCCGGCGGGTCCGGCCCCCTTCCCGCTGAACGGATTTTCGCGTGTTTCAACCGTCTGAGGCCCGGCGGGCCTTGCTCCCGCCGGGTCCCTTTCTGCCCTCCTCTGCCGGGCGGGTAAAAAATTGGCGGCGCGCCCGCAAAAAATTTTTTAAATTTTACCAAGTTAGTACTTCCTCTTTTGGAAAAAGTTTGATATAATGGCGCCCTGAACAGATGCTGTTCAGCCTCTTGCCCCAGCAAAACGGGACGTGCACCGCTTCCGCCACGATAGGAGGATTTTGGTATGGAGAAGATCTTAATTATTGACGACAGTCCCGTGCAGGCAAATTTCCTGCATTCCATTCTTGCCCTCGATTATGACATCACCGTCACCAACACGGCGGAGGCGGGGCTGGAGCAGGTCCGCAGCGGGGAATATTCCCTGGTCCTTCTGGACGTCATCATGCCCGGCATGGACGGCTTCCAGCTGCTGAAGATGCTGCAGGAAGAGGTGGTCCTCAGCCACATTCCCGTGATCCTCATCACCAGCCTCAACGACATTGAGCACGAGGAGCAGGGGCTGACCCTGGGGGCCGTGGACTACATCACCAAACCCTTCCATCCCGCCATTGTCCGGGCCAGGGTGAACACCCACATCAAGCTGTATCAGTACCGCACCCAGATCGAGCGGGAGGCCACGGTGGACCAGCTCACCGGCGTTCCCAACCGGCGGCGCTACGACCGAATCAGCGTCAAGCGCTGGCAGGACGCCGTCCGCCTGGGCATCCCCTTTTCCATCTGCATGTTCGACATTGACAAATTCAAAGTCTATAACGACTCCTTCGGCCACCCCGCCGGGGACAAGGTCATCCGGGCCGTGGCCGAGACGGCGTCCTCCATGCTCCGGCGGGGGACGGACTTCTTCGCCCGCTACGGCGGGGAGGAGTTTGTGGCCCTGATCCTGGGCGGCGGCGCGGAAAACGACTTCGCCCACCTGAAAAAGGTCCGCCAGGCGGTGGAGGATCTGCACATCCCCCACAATCCGGAGGTTTCCCAGTGGGTGACCGTCAGCATCGGCGGCATCACCGTCGTCCCCAAGCTGGGGACGCTCTATGACAATTACTTAAAGATGGCGGACGCCATGCTCTACGACGCGAAGCGCTTCGGCCGCAACCGCGTGGTCTGGACCAACGAAAAGATGGAGCAGTGGCGGGAAAAATAAGCGCCCGCAAAACGGCGGACGCCCAAGGATAGGACCAGCGCCCGGAAGGTGGAGTTCCCGACGCTGTTTCTATAGGGGAACGGAGGACCGGCTTTTGCCGGTCCTCCGCCATGTTTCGGGG
>CAQVQZ010000264.1 GCA_948902155.1 uncultured Oscillibacter sp. | reverse complement strand
GATGAGCTTCTGCATGTTTTTCACGTCGCCCTCGCCGCTGAGGGTAATGTAATTCTGCGGCACCATCTCCACGTCGGCGTTGACGAAGCTGTATCCCTTCTCTTCCAGGGCCTTCACCACGTCGTTAAACGCATCGGGGTCGCAGGTGATCTCCAGCGCGGGGCCGTCGGCCTCAAAATCTGCCGCCCCCGCGTCCAGGGCGTCCATCATGACGGTCTCCTCGTCCAGCTCCCCGTCCTCGTTGTCAATGACGATAACGCCCTTCTTATCGAAGGACCAGCTGACGCAGCCGATCGCGCCCAAATTGCCGTTGCACTTGTCAAAGGCGTGGCGGACCTCCGGTGCGGTGCGCTGGCGGTTGTCGGTCAGGGCGTCCACGATAACGGCCACGCCGCCGGGGCCGTAGCCCTCGTAGGTGACGGACTCGAAGCTGTCGGTGTTCCCCGCCCCCAGGGCCTTGTCGATGGTGCGCTTGATGTTGTCGTTGGGCATGTTGACGGCCTTGGCCTTGGCAATGACCGTAGCCAGGCGGGAGTTGTTGTTGGGGTCGCCGGAGCCGCCCTCCTTGACGGCGACGATGATCTCCCGCGCGATCTTGGTAAAGGCGGCGGAGCGCTTGGCGTCCGCCGCGCCCTTGGTCTTCTGAATATTATGCCACTTGGAATGTCCGGACATGGCGTTTATTCTCCTTCCACATAGTATTGGATGACTTCCCTGTGGGAAGCGGATTTCTGAATGTCCAGCCCCGGAAACCGGGCGGACAGATAGCGGACCAGCTCTCCGCAGACCAGATCTTCCGTAGGAAAGTGGCCCGCGTCGATGAGGTTGATCCCCTTGGGCTTCGCGTCGACGAACTGGTGGTAGCTCAGGTCCGCGGTGACAAAGGTATCGCACCCCGCGGCGATGGCGGCATCCTCGAACTCCCCGCAGGCGCCGCCCCCCACGGCCACCCGGTGGACGGGCCTCCCCGCGTCAGCGTAGCGGACGCCATTGCAGCCCAGGGCCCGGGAGACCCGCCGGACAAACTCCGGCAGCGAAACCGGCTCCGCCAGCCAGCCGCAGCGGCCCACGCCCTCCCCGGTGAAGCCCTCCGGCTCCCGGATGCCCACGGCCTGGGCCAGCAGGTCGTTGACGCCGCCCCCGGCGATGTCCAGGTTGGTGTGCATGCAGATGGCGGCCAGATTTCCCTCCAGCAGCCGGAGCACCCGTCCGCCCACCACGTCCCGGTCCGTCACGGTTTTCTGCCCGTGGAAGATCACCGGATGGTGGGAGACGATCAGGTCCGCCCCCCAGCGGACGGCCTCCTCAATGACTTCCTCCGTGATGTCCAGGGCTGCCAGGGCCTTCCGGACCTCCCGGCCCGGCCTCCCCGCCAGCAGACCCACGTTGTCCCAATCCTGGGCGCATTCCCTGGGCGCGATCTCAAAAATCGCCTGTTCGATCTCATACACCGTTGGCACGCCGCCACTCCTCTCTCATGGACAGCAGCGCGGTGATGACGTCCCGCAGCGCGTCCCCTTTTTCCTGATTCCCGCCGGAGCGGTTGATTCCCGCCACAGCGCCCTGCAGCCGGATGATCTTCTCGATGATGTACCGGTCCCCCAGCGGGTCCCGGAGCAGCGCCGCCCCGCCGTAAAGCTGCCCCAGGGAGAGCGTCATGTCTCCCCCGGCGGCTTCCATGACCGGATACAGGATGCCCCGGTCCTCCACCAGCGCCTCCCGCCGGATGGCATAGCCGTGATCCGCCAGAAAGGCCCGCAGAACCTCCGCCCGGGTCTGGGGCTGCAATAACAGCGTGTGGGCCCCGTCGCCGGTCCAGGGGGCCCTGGCCAGAATGGCGGCGATGTTCTCCCCCCCCATTCCGGCGATGACGATGGTGTCCGCCTCCTCCGGCCCCACCGGGTCCAGGCCGTTCCCCAGGCGGCAGCGGATGCCCTCCGCCCCGTAGGCCCGGCAGGTTTCCCCGGCCCGCCGCAGGGGCCCCTCCCGGAGGTCGCAGGCGATAGCGGAGGCCGCCCGCCCGTGGAGCCGGAGCCACACGGGCAGGTAGGCGTGGTCCGTGCCGATGTCGGCCACCCGCGCGCCGGGCCGCACCCAGTCCGCGATGAGCCGGAGGCGGGGGGGCAGTTCCAACGGTCTCAAGGGCTTACGCCTGCTTGTTGGCCTCTTCGTTGACCAGGGCCAGCAGCTTCTCCACGTCGATGCCGTGGACCATGCAGGCCTCCTCCACGGTCTCTCCCCGGGAGGAGGGGCAGCCCAGGCAGTGCATGCCGATGGACAGGAAGATGGGCGCGGTCTGGGGGGCGATGTCCAGGATATCGCCGATGATGGTGTCCTTGGTGATCTCGATCATTTGTGGATTCCTCCGTATTGAAAAAGTAAATTCCTCGTTCAGCCGCCGGGCCATTGTTCTCCTGAAACAAATTTCCGCAAACGGCTATCGCGGAGTTATTATACTCTATTATTTGCGCAAATTCAATAGAAAATCCGACAAAAACGAATGGCCCTACATTTGCGGTCCTATCGGTGTAAGGCCCGAATACGAACCGTCTACCAATGGTCCTCCACCGTAGAGGCAACTGACAACCCCCAACCACTCCCCAAGCGCCCAAAAAACGGCCCCACGCTTCCGCGTGAGGCCGTTCCATCTGATTTTGTGCAAGAGACGAAACCAAAAGACGATTTATCTCTGCTGCTCCCGCATCTTGGCGAAGCACTCGCTGCAATAGACCGGACGGTCAGAGCGGGGCTCGA
>CAQVQZ010000263.1 GCA_948902155.1 uncultured Oscillibacter sp. | reverse complement strand
ATCAAGACCCTCCACCGGCTGGTGGACGGGGCGGTGGAGGCCCTGGAGTTCGGCGTGGGGCCGGACGTGCCCTTCATCGGCGTGCCCCTGAAAAACCTGAAGCTCCGCAACGGCCTGCTGCTGGCGGGCATCGTCCAGCGGAACGGGAAGATTGTCATCCCCTCCGGCAACGACTGCCTCAGCCTGGGGGACGACGTGATTGTGGTCACCACGGACACCTCTTTGCAGGATATCCACGATATCTGCCGGGAGTAAGGGGAGGAACGCCTGTTGAATTATCAAATGATCGGCTTTGTCATCGGCCGGATTTTGTGGACGGAGGCGGCGCTGCTGCTCCTGCCGGAGCTGACGGCGCTGCTGTACGGGGAGCCGCTGCTCCCCTTCCTGGGCCCCATTGCGCTGCTGCTCCTGGCGGGCCTCCCCCTCCGGAGGCGCCCCAAGCAGACGGCGCTTTACGCCCGGGACGGCTTCGCCGTGGTGGCCCTGGCCTGGGTGCTGATGAGCGCCTTCGGCGCGCTGCCCTTTGTCATTGACGGCTGCATCCCCCATTTCATCGACGCCTTTTTCGAAACGGTCTCCGGCTTCACCACCACCGGGGCCACCATCCTCACGGCGGTGGAACCTCTGCACCAAAGCATCCTCTTCTGGCGGAGCTTCACCCATTGGATCGGCGGCATGGGGGTCCTGGTCTTCGTCATGGCGGTCCTGCCCATGACGGACGGCCACGGCATGCACCTTCTCCGGGCGGAGATGCCCGGCCCCTCCGTGGGAAAGCTGGTCAGCCGCATGAGCGACACCGCCAAAATTCTCTACGGCATCTACCTGGTCATGACCGTCATCGAAATCGTCCTCCTTCTCCTGGGCGGCATGCCGCTGTTCGACGCGTGCATCCACTCCTTCGGCTCCGCCGGCACCGGCGGCTTCAGCAGCAAAAACCTCAGCGTCGGAGCCTACAACAACGCCTATTACGACGTCGTGATCGGCATTTTCATGCTCCTTTTCGGCGTGAACTTCAACCTGTATTACTTCCTCCTGGTCCGCCGCTTCCGGGACGTGTTCCACTCCGAGGAACTCTGGGCCTACATCGCCATTGTGACCGCCTCGGTCCTGGCCATCGCTGCGGACATCCTCCACATGTACGAATCCTTCGCCCAGAGCCTCCGCTACTCCTTCTTCCAAGTGGCCTCCATCATCACCACCACGGGCTACGCCACCGCGGACTTCAACCTCTGGCCCACCTTTTCCAAGGGCGTCCTGGTAGTCCTGATGTTCGTCGGAGCCTGCGCCGGCTCCACCGGCGGCGGCATCAAGGTGGCCCGCATCGTGATCCTGGTCAAGACCTCCTGGGGCGACATGCGGAAGATGCTCCACCCCAACGCCATCACCACCACCCGTTTCGAGGGCAAGGCCCTGACGGACAAGCACATCCGTAGCGTCCACCTGTTCCTCACGGTGTACCTCCTGGTCTTCACGACCTCCTTCCTTCTCCTGAGCCTGGAGCAGTTCGACATCGTGACCACCTTCACGGCCCTGACGGCCTGCATCAACAACATCGGCCCCGGCCTGGAGATGGTCGGCCCCGTAGGCAACTTCTCCCAATTCTCCTACGCCTCCAAGCTGCTCCTGTCCTTCGATATGCTGGTGGGCCGCCTGGAGATTTTCCCCATGCTACTTCTCTTCGCCCCCTCCATCTGGACCCGCCGCCGCATCATCCGGCGGCTGTGATGATAAAAAGGCGGCTGGCATATGCCAGCCGCCTTTTTTGAACCGTTCCCGCCTTTTCCATCGAAATGCTCACTCCAGAAAGACCAAAGTGCAGTTTTCCAGTTCATCCGTATCTTTCTCGGAAATATAAATCTGAGCAGACTCGGACAAATCATTCTCCATAAACATTTCGCTTTTGAACAGTCTGCTGATAACCGGCCAGTTCTCACCTGCGTTATCCGTTTTAAGCCAAATTCCCATCAGCGGCCCAGGCTGTCCCTCTTCCGTGTCAATAAAATTATAGCCGTTATCCTGAATCAAAGCTTCCGACGCTTCTTCAATCCGTTCCGGAACACAGTAGCATAAATCCATATCCGGGTTTTTGAGCTTTCTCGGATTCAGCAGAACAATAATTGTCTCCATAGGCTGCCTCCTTACCATGGCGCGCCGCATTCAGCCGTCCAGCGCCTTCGCCGACTCCTCCAGCTTCGCAATCAGCTCCCGGAACTTCTCGGCCTTCTCCTTCTCGGCATTGACGACCGCCTCCGGCGCCCGCGCCACAAACTTCTCATTGGAGAGCTTCTGCTCCACAATCCGCAGCCCATTCTCGGCCTTCTCCTTCTCCTTGGCGATGCGCTCCCGCTCCGCCTGGAGGTCCACCAGCTCGCTGAGGGGCAGATAAGCCGTGGCGTTGTGGGTCACAATGCTCACCTGGCCGTTCAGGTCCGCCGGAGCCTCACCGGCAAACCGCACCTCCGACGCGAACGCCAGCCGCTGCAAGAAGTGCATCCCCTGCTCATAGGGCTCCCGCGCCGCCGTCACCAGCAGCACCTCGGCCTTCTTGCTGGGGGGCACGTTCATCTCGGCCCGCCGGGCCCGGATGGCCTTGATGGTGTCCATCACGGCCTCCATGGCGGCCTCCTCCTTCGGGAAGCTGAGGGCCTCGCCGTACTCCGGCCACCGGGCCGTCATGAGGAACTTGTCCGCAGCCCCCGCCCGCTTCGGCAGGGCCTGGAAAATCTCCTCGGTGATGAAGGGCATGAAGGGGTGCAGCAGCT
>CAQVQZ010000262.1 GCA_948902155.1 uncultured Oscillibacter sp. | reverse complement strand
GCGCCTCCGACGCCGGGGCCCCCGGCTCCAGCTCGAAGAGGTGGAAGCCGCCGAAGACCACGTCGGGCCTCCGGCCCAGGCGGCGCTCCGCCGCCCGGAGGGTGTTCACAATCCCCAGGTGCCCGCAGCCCGCCAGCAGGGCGGACCGCCCGTTCTCCGTGAGGAGCAGGTGCTGCTCGTGGGCGAAGCCGTCGGGGCGGAAGCCCGCCCCGGTCTTCTCCTGGAGCTTGGGGGCCACGGCCCGGAGGGTCTTGTCGTCCTCCACGCCGGAAAAGAGGGTCAGCCCGTCCCCCAGGTCCTCACACTCCCCGGTGAACACAAAGCGCTCCGCCAGCCCCTCCGTCTCCGGCAGGCCGATGTAGCTCGGCTCCCGCCCCGGAAGGACGGCGTAATAGGCCCCCAGGGCCTCCCGGCGGAGGTAGATCCGCGCCCTTTGGTTGACGGCGCAGAAGGCCGCCAGGCCGCCGCCGTGGTCGGAATGGCCGTGGGACAGCACGGCGGCGTCCACGGCGGCAAGGTCGATTCCCAGGGCCCGGGCGTTGTCCAGGAAGGACCCGTCGGGCCCCATGTCGAAGAGGACCCTGCGCCGGGCCGTCTCCGCGTAGAGGGAAAGCCCCCGGGCGGCGGCAAGGCCGGGGCGGCAGGCGGTGTTTTCCAGCAGGGCGACGATTTTCATGGGGGACCTCCTGATTTTGAATTCAAGCCGCCCCTTGACAGCCGGGGCGGGGTTGGGTATAATAGAGGCAAGAGGGCGGTCAGCCGGTGGCAGTCGGTTGGCGGTCAATCTTCTAACAAGTTTATAGCTTGAGAAATTGCCGCTTCTTGCTGTTACTGGGGGGCGGTTATTTCTTTAGGTCGTACCCAAAGCGAATCGCCGCAATCACAAGCGTAAGTAGCGCGATGACTTCCAATGCGCTCATGGGCTTCACCTCTTTCCGCTTGAAAGAGGATGGACCCCGCCTCTCCTGCCGGTTTCCATTATATCACAGCTGTCAATCGCGGTTCGAAAGACCCCGCGCTTACGCGCGGGGTCTTGTCCTTTACGCAGATCCGTTATTCAGCTTTTTCAGTGCCTCGGTTTCCCGGAAGCGCCGCCTCCGCTGCATCCGCCCTTCCAGCTTTTCTCATGTTATAGTCAGCACAGTTGAAAAGAGTCCAACGGATTCTTTTCAATACGGCGCTGTTTTACAGCGCCGTGAGCCGTATGAGCGGCTCACCGTGCTTGACTTCATAGGAAACGCACAGGCGCTTTGCGCCCCGGCAGGCCTATGGCCCGCCGGTTGAAAAGAAGTGTATGCTTCTTTTCAACTGCGTTGACTATATTATAATGTGGAAACCGCGGCTTGTCAATGTTCTTCCCTCCGCTTCGGCCACTCCCGGCAGACCAGCTCGTCCAGGGAAACGCCGTAAAAATCCGCCAGGGCGATGAGTGCCAGCATTTTCGGTTCGCGCAAACCATATTCGTAATTCTGATAGCCGCGATAGCTTAGCCCCGCGCCTTTCGCCACCTGAGCCTGGGTGAATCCGGCTTGCGTTCGCAGCGCAACTAATTTTTCATGAAAGGACATAATTCCTCTTTTCTCTTGACACACCCGTTTGAGCGTGCTATGATATCAATGTTACTTCAAACGTGCGTTTGCGTCAATCGTAATAGGGGGCTTATATGGATGCTTATCTAGAATGCCTGTACAGCCACGTCATGGAGCATCTGCTGGACAACGAGCGGCCGGACATGCCGGAATACAGGCGCCGCTCCACGGCCCAGAGCTCGGCGTGGTACGCCCTGGCCCAGGCGCTGACGCCGGAGCAGCGCCGTCTGCTGGAGCTCTACCAGGCGGCGCAGGCCCGTGTCTTTGTCCTGGAAGACCAGTGGCTCTTTCAGGAGGCCGTCTCCCTGGGCAAGTGGATGGCCCAGGCTTAAACCGGCTCCCCGTACAGGGCCCAGGTGTTGCTTCCGGTGATCCTCGCCTCCAGGAACCGCCCGATCAGGGCCTTGTCCCCCTTCAGCCGCACCAGCCGGTTGCCCTCCGTCCGGGAGGAGAGGGGATAGTCCCGGTCCCCGCTCTCCCCGTCCACCAGCACCCGGACCGTTTTCCCCGCATACCCGGCGTGAATCCGGGCGGACTGCCCGTTTTGGACCTCCAGGAGCCGGTCGAACCACTTCTGCTTCTCCTCCCGGGGCACGGGGTCCGGCATAGCCGCCGCCTTCGTCCCCGGCCGGGGGGAGTAGATAAAGGTAAACAGGGCGTCGAAGCCCACCTCCTCCACCAGGGACACGGTGTCCATGGCCTCCGCCTCCGTCTCCCCGGGGAAGCCGATGATCACGTCGCTGGTCAGCACCAGCCCCGGCATGGCGGCCCGGGCGCAGCCGATCAGCTCCAGGTACTTCTCCCGGGTGTACCGCCGGTTCATCTCCCCCAAAACCCGGTTGTTCCCGGACTGGAAGGGGAGGTGGAGCTGCTTGGCCACGTGGGAGCACCGCGCCATCGCGCCGAAGAGCCCGGGGCCGGCGTCCTTGGGGTGGCTGGACATGAAGCGGACCCAGTACTCCCCGGGGATCTGGTCGATGTCCTCCAGCAGGTCCGGAAAGTGATAGTCCCCCTCCAGGTCGTTTCCGTAGGAGTTGACGTTCTGGCCCAGGAGGGTGATGTCCCGGTATCCGGCCTCTACCAGCTCCCGGACCTCCGCCAGCACGGCCTGGGGGTCCCGGCTCCGCTCCCGCCCCCGGACATAGGGCACGATGCAGTAGGAGCAGAAGTTGTTGCACCCGTACATAATGGAGACCC
>CAQVQZ010000261.1 GCA_948902155.1 uncultured Oscillibacter sp. | reverse complement strand
CATGGACTTGCCCACGTTGGGGCGGCCCACGATGGCGATGATAGGCTTTGGCATACGGCATCCCTCCCGGCGGCTTCCTTGAGCCGCCTGTTTTTTTGAAACATAATAAACCAGTTTCATTATAACCGGGATGCGCCGAAGGCGCAAGGAAAATCTTTCCGGAAATGGGAAAAGGCGGAGGCTGTGCGCCTCCGCCCTGGAAAAGCCTTATTTTCTCCGGCAGTACCCGGCGGCGCTGAGGGCCAGGGAGAGAAGGAGCAGCCCCGCCAGAGACAGCGCGCCAAACAGCAGGAGGGAACCCGGATTCCCCGCCAGGACCGTCACGTCGGCTACGGTCCACCTGCCGTCCTCGAAGTTCTTGACGGTGAAAAACAGGGGGAAAATCAGTACGATGCTGGCGTATTGGGACACCTGAAAATTGAACCAGTAACACAGCGGCAGACAGATCGCCGCCCAGAGCAAAGGAATTATCACTGCCATCAGGGCCGAGAGGCCCAGAACCTCCGGGAGGAAGGTCCGGTATATGGCGAAAACCGCCAGGTTCAGCGCCACGCTTCCCGCCAGGCTGAACAGGGCCGTCAGCAGGACGGCGGTATATTTTCCCGTAACTACCGTTCCGCAGCTCACCGGCAGAATCCGCTGGTACTTTCCCCACTCTGCCTTTTCCTCTTTTTCAAACACCAGAACGCTCAGCGCCCCCACCATCATATCCAGCATGATGGAGGTCAGCATCCCGGCGTATACGCCCTGTTTCGCCACCAGAATGGCCATGGCGACGGCCCCTATGAGCAATACCCGAACATCCAGACACCGCCGAAACAGGCACAGGTCCTTATAGATCATTCCCCGCATGACGCTTCCCCCTTGATGTAAAACAGCATGATGTCCTCCAGGGACGCGGCGTCCGCCACGGCCTTGGGATACTTCCTTCCGGCTTCGGCCCGGTCCCGGACCAGGTACTCCGCGCTGACTCCCGTCTCCCGGCGGACGATGTAGTCCCCGGGCTCCACCTCCGCGCCCTTGGGACAGCGGAGGATGCCGTACCGGTCCAGAAGCACGTCCTTCTCCTCATCAAAGACGATTTGCCCCTGGTGGATCAGGACTACGTAGTCGGCAATCTTCTGGATATCCGAGGTGATGTGGGAGGAGAAGAAAACGGAATGCTCCTCGTCCTGAATGAAGTCCAGGAGCAGGTCCAAAATCTCGTCCCGGACCACCGGGTCCAGCCCTGCCGTGGCCTCGTCCAGGATCAGCAACTTCGGCTTGTGGGCCAGGGCGGCGGAGATGGCCAGCTTCATCTTCATCCCCTTGGAGAGGGTCTTGACCCGCTTTTTCTCCGGCAGGGCGAAGCGCTTCAGATACCCCCGGTAGGCCTGGCCGTCCCAGGCGGGATAAACCCCGGAGAGGACCCGCTCCACGTCCCGGGGCGTGAAGACCTCCGGGAAATTGCAGACGTCGAACACCACGCCCACCTCCGCCCGGGCGGCGGGGTCTGCCGGGTCCCGGCCCAGGAGCTCCACGGCCCCGCCGTCCCGCTTCAGCTCGTTTAAAATCAGGCGGATGGTGGTGCTCTTGCCCGCGCCGTTCTCCCCGATGAAGCCCACGATCCGGCCCTTCGGCACCCGGAAGGACACGCAGTCCAGGGTGAAGCCCGGGAAGCGCTTGGTCAGGTCCCGGACCAGAATGCTGTTTTCCATAGTCAGTCTCCTTCTTCGTAAAACAGGGCCAGGATGCCCGTCAGCTTTTCCAGGGGAATGCCGTGGGACCGGCCCAGCTCCGCCGCCCGCTGGAGGAGGCCCTCCGCCTCCCGGAGCCGCTCCTCCCGGATGAACTCCTGGTTCTGGGCGGCCACGAAGCTGCCCTTGCCGGACACCGTCTCGATGAAGCCGTCCCGGGTCAGGTCCTCATAGGCCCGCTGGACCGTGATGACGCTGAGGTGCAGCTCCTTCGCCAGGGCCCGCATGGAGGGCAGAGCCTCCCCGGCGGTCAGGCTCCCGTCCATAATCTGGGTCTTGATCTGCCCGCAGATCTGCTCATAGATCGGTTTCCCGCTGCTGTTGCTGATGAGGATGTCGATCGGTATCGCCCCCTTGTATTGTTTGTACCTTGCGTACTGGTTCGTTAAGTACACTATAGACGCTTGTGGGCCGTTTGTCAAGGGGGAATATGAAAAAAGAGGGGGAAAATTTCCCCCTCCGCTTTCGCCGGTTCAGCCGACTTCTTCCCAAACCTCAAAGCGCACCAGCCACGCGCCGCCGTCTCCATCGACCATTCCCACCACCTCCGGGGTAAGCGCAACCGGCTCCATACCGTCTGCGACATCCAGCCGCCGGCCTTCCGGCTCCAGATAGAAGAACCACCGCGGAAGCGGCGCGCCGCCGGGCTGCTGGAGCATATCCGCCTCCAGCACCGTGGCCGCAGCGCCGGGATAAACCGTGTAAACCGGGTACTCCCAGAGCTCCGGGCCGCCGTCATTGCTGAAGTCCTGTCCAACCTCCCGGACATTGGTAATCTCTATGTTCAAGCCGCCGTATTCAAACCGCCTGGTTTCCCCCCTGGGTTCCTCCGGAGAACCGAAGGCCGCCCAGAACAGGAACACCGCCAGCAGGGCGATTCCGGGGAACAGCAGGGACTTGTAGCGGTGCACCGGCCGCCGGGGGCGCTTCATTGAACGCATGAGGGCTCGCTCCTTTCTCGCTTTAAGAAAAAAGAGAGGGGAGCCCAGCTCCTCTCTCTTCATCCAACAGAATCTTACTTCGAGACGACGGACTTCACGACCTTGATCTCCCGGCC
>CAQVQZ010000260.1 GCA_948902155.1 uncultured Oscillibacter sp. | reverse complement strand
TTCCCCACAAAATCTTCGATTTTGCGGGGGCCCCGAAGCCGGCAAACAGCCCGTCCCGCTCTTGATTCACATTTCTCAAGTGCATTCCGTGCGGGCCGGAGGAAGGTTCCCTTCGCTCCAGCCTCATCGCCGTATTCGAGTATATCACAATTTGAACAGAGTGTAAAAACAAATTTCCATCGTTTACAGTTTTTTTTATTTGTGATACACTATGAGAGAATCCATTGCGGAAAATCCACGATAACGGAGCGAATCATGCTGAACCGATTGAAAGCGATCCTGATAGATTTCATCCAGCAGGCCGACCTGGTGCTGCTGGGCCTGTGCGTCACCGCCACGCTGTACGGCATCGTGCTGGTCTTCAGCGCCACCCGATACCTGGACCCTGACAAGGGAACCCGGCGGATGGTCATCCAGACCGCCGCCCTGTGCCTGGGGGTGTGCGTCTATATTTTCTTCTCCATGCTGGACCTGGAGTCCATTACCCGAAAGTGGAAGTGGGTCCTGGCCTTCAACATCGGCTTTATTCTCCTGCTGAAAACGCCCCTGGGCGTCAGCGGCGGCACCGGCAACCGGGCCTGGCTGAAGTTCCCCGGCGTCCCCTTCCAGATCGGCCCGGCGGAGGTGGTTAAGATCAGCTTCGTCCTACTGCTGGCCAAGCAGATCGAGTGGCTCTGGGAGGAAAAGGAGGACTTGAAATCCTTCTCCTCCGCCCTCTTTGTGGCGGGGCACGCCTTTGGGCTGTGCGGGCTGTACTTCCTGGTGTCCCACGACATGGGGAATGGGCTGGTCTTTATCTTCATCTTCCTCTGTATGGCCTTTGTGGCGGGGTTTGCCCTGCGGTGGTTTTTTCTGTTGTTCGCCGGGGTCGGAGGGGCCGTCGCCGCCGTGCTGCTGCTGGACCTGGTGCCGGACAACATGATGTATATGCTCAAGCGCTTTATCGTCCTCTTTGACCACAGCTTCGAGCCCCAGCACACCGGCTGGCAGCAGACCCGGAGCCTCATGGCCATCGGCTCCGGGGGCCTCTGGGGGCAGGGCTATCTCAACGGCAGCCAGACCCAGAGCAGCAGCACCTCCCTGCCCGCCAAGCAGACGGACCTGATTTTTTCCGTGGCGGGGGAAGAGCTGGGGCTCTTCGGGTGCATCGCCATCATGGTTTTGCTGGCGCTGATTATCTTCCGCATCCTGCTGGTGGCCCGGAGGTCCCGAACGCCCTTCTACCGCTACGTCTGCGTGGGCATGGCCTCTATCCTGATTTTCCAGACGGTGATCAACATCGGCATGTGCCTGTTTGTCATGCCCACCATCGGGATCACGCTGCCCTTTTTCAGCTACGGCGGGTCCTCCATCGTCACGCTCTATATGGCGATGGGGGTCGTGTCGGGCATCAAGAAGCGGTCGCCGGAGATGCGGAGAACGGCGCGGGCCTCTCTGCGGTGACGGGGACGCGGGGCCGTATCTCCCTGGAACGGTCGGCGCATTGCAAAACAGAAACGGCTTTTTCCGCCGCTCCGGGATACGGGGCGGCGGTTTTTCGCATAATTTCTTCGAATGGGAAAAGACTACTCCTGTACCAATTCATATAGGAGGATGATCTCACTTGAAAAGCCTTTCTCTGAAAACCGCCACCCTGGCTTTGGCGGCGGTGCTGCTGACCGGCAGCGCCTCGGCGCTGTTCGGCAAAAAAACGGAAGACGCCCCGGCAGAGGGCGCTCCCCAGGTCTGGGACCTGGAGATCCGCACCTATCGTGACATCCCCGGACAGGGGCAGTTCCTGGCCTCCGACCCCGAGGGGGATGAGATGACCTTCGCCCTGGCCACCGCGCCCCGGAAGGGCGTGGTGGTCATCGAGGGGGACAGCTTCACCTACACGCCGGACGAGGGCATCACCGGCAGCGACCATTTCACCTACACCGCCACCGATGGCCAGGGGCACGTCTCCCTGCCCGCCAAGGTCAGCGTCGCCATCGACAAGACCCGCTCCGGCGTCGCCTACGCCGACACGGAGGGCTGTCCCGCCGCCTGCGCCGCCCAGCGCCTGGCGGAAAAGGGCATTTTCACCGGGGGAAAGATCGGGGACCTCTACTATTTCCAGCCGGACCAGCCGGTGAGCCGGAGCGAGTTTCTGGCCATGGCCCTGGAGACGGCGGGCCGGGAGGTCACCAGCGTCACCATGACGGGCTTCTGTGACGACGAGGCCATCCCCACGTGGGCGAAAGCCTACGCCGCCGCTGGCGCGGCGGACGGGGTGATCCGGGGCAGCGCCACGCCGGAGGGAGTGGCCTTCCGGGGAGACGAGCCGGTGAGCTTCAATGAAGCCGCCGTCATTCTGGACCGGGTGCTGGACCTGGGGGACGTGGACCTGGACGTATGGTATGCGGACCGGGCGGAAGCTCCCTCCTGGGCGGCCCAGGCGGTGGGGAACATGGAATCCGTCAGCGTCCTCTCCGCCGGTAGTTTCGGGAGCAGCACGATGGAGCAGGCCGTGACCCGGGCCGACGCCGCGCGGATGCTGGACGCCGCCGGGGTTCTGCTGGAGGGCGAGGCTCCGAAGGGGCTCTTCGGCTGGCTGGGCTGAGGAGGAATGGGCCCGCCGGGGACGTGTCCCCGGCGGGCCCTGTTTCGTGAGGAAAATTTTTAGAGAAAATTGAAAAAAGGGCTTGCATTTTTATGGGGAGTGTGGTAATCTATACAAGCTGACACGAGAGAGTGTGAGCGTATCCGGGTGTAGCGCAGTTGGTAGCGCACTTGACTGGGGGTCAAGGGGTCGTGAGTTCAAGTCTCGCCACTCGGACCAGAAAAAGAGGTCAAAAAAGATTTTTGGTGAAAAAACCGAGAGATTTCAAGA
>CAQVQZ010000259.1 GCA_948902155.1 uncultured Oscillibacter sp. | reverse complement strand
TCCGGCCCGAACATCTCATAGAAGTCCCCCAGCTGGTACAGCACGATGTCGCCGGGGTGGGCCTTTTTCACAGCTTCATAGTCCTCCCGGAAACTCATGCTGGCAGGCATGGGCGCGGGTCCCGCCGGGGTCTCCTCCGCCTGGGGAACAGAAAAAGCAGAGGGCGCGTCCGCGCTCTCTGCTTCCTGGATGGTCTCCATCTGCTCCCGCTGGGAGGGAATGACCGGGGGCATGAAACTCAGCTGTAAATCAGCTCCGACATGATAATTTCCTCCGCCTGGGCCTTGCAGCTGTTCATCAGGCCCACCCACGCCATTTGGTCGCTGGCCTTCAGCTGTTCCGTGGCCCCCGCCGCCTTCGCCAGCTGGGGCATCATGCTCTCCAGACGGCTGTTGGCCGTGTCCTCGATCTCCAGACAGTGGCTGAACAGGGTCCCGTCCATTGTCATGGTCCCCCACAGGACCGGGCGGTGTTCCTTCAAGTACCGCAGGCGCATCCTCCCGTACTTGCCCAGGTCCCGGTCCGGCTGCTCCGGCAGGGCCACGTTCGGGAACAGGTAATCCCCCATTTGGGTGTAGGTCAGTTTGTTCTCCATACTCCGCACTCCTTTCCGCGCCTTTCGTGCGCTCATGCTGTTTGACGGCCCTTTCGATCTGCCGCAGCACCTGTTCGCTGGACTGGCTGACCGCCATGCCCAGGGCGGTCACGGCGTCCCTGGTGTTGAAATCGAAAATACTCAGAAAATCTTCGTGTTGGAAATAGTTTTCCGGTTCCAAACCGCAGCGGGACATCAAGGCATAGGTGATGCTGACGGCGGCGGCGCTTCGGAACGCCACTTCGACGTTGAGTTCATCATACTCCTCCAGAAAGGAGCCGTCAACGATATGGAGGATGTCGTACTGATGGTCGGTCCAGTATTCTTCCGCCAGCTGTACGGCGATCTGCTCCAGCTGGTCCAGAAGGCCGTTCGCGCCGGAGACCTCGAAGCGGCCCTCCAGCGCCGCCGTCACCGCGTCCTGGTGTTCCTCCCGGTACTGCCAGAGGTTAGGATTCAGCGCCTTTTCATCCTTCCGGTCTGTGTCGGCAACGTCGAACACATAGCGCAGAGTGGGCTTGCCCCGGCTGTTGTCAAGGAGCGCGATGCCTCTGGAGCCGCGCCGGATGTGGCGGCGCATCCGCTGATTCCAGAAGTCCCACTCCGCGCAGGCGGTGGCTTCGGGCCGCTGGGTATAGATCATCAGCTGCTCCGGGAAGGGATATTTGTAGAGACGGCCAGCCGTGGCGAGAAAGGCCGTCCACTCCTGATAGCTGCTTGTGATCTGCCGGGCGGCGCTGTCCGCCATTTGCAGGGCCGCTTGGACGTTGTTACTCCCCATAGGCAGCGTCCTCCGGGTCAAAGTCGGGAATCAGGTCAAGGGCGGCAAAGGCCGCGTCGTCCATGCCGCGCAGCTTGTCCAGGGCGCTGTCCGTCAGCTCCCGCAGCTCCGCCTCGTCCGGTTCCAGATAGCGGCGCATATCCTCCAGGGCGGCGATGGTCCCCAACCGGGTCCCGCCTCCGCTGTAAATGCAGACCAGATTTCTCTCCTCAAACGTCAGCTCACTCATGTTATCGCTCCCTTTCCGCGCTCTTTTTCGGCGCTGTCTTTTTTCTGTCCTGCTGGGGCGGGGCGGCGTTCAGCTTGGCCAGGACGGATTTTTTCTCCCCTTGCTCCCGGCGCTGGGCCTCGGCCAAATCCGTGAGGGAAATGGGCTGGCCGGACCGGGCCTGCTGCTCCAGCTCCGCGACGGTGGCCTTGGGGCCGTTGTTGATGATGCCGTCGATCATCCCTAAATCGTCCTCCAGAGACATCTCCGCGTTTTTCAGATAATTCTCCGGCTGGATGAAGTCCGGCAGCTGCTTGAAGCCGTAGCTGTCGCAGTAGTGACAGGTTAGCACACCGTCCAGCCGGATGGCAATGATGTCGCTGACGGACATGGACGGACGCTGGTAGTCCGCCGGGTGGTCGTTATTGAATACATACCACAGCCGTTCCAGGGCTTCGTCCGCGCTGTTCACTTCGGATAACGGGGCGGTGTAGGCCAGATCGTAATTGCCGCGCTCCACCTTGCGGCCAATGGAGTTCAGCCAGTCCAGGGATTCATAGCGAATATCCCGCAGAGAATCATCGCCGTCGAGCTTCACCTGATAAATGGCAAAGCAGTCCCCGCCGTGGTTGAGAAAAGCCCGCTCCCGGTCCTCCTGCCAGTCCATGCGGCCCGCCACGGCCTGCCGGAAGTCCGGGCTGTCCTCCCATTCCTCGCGGGGGACGGCGAACATCACGCCCTCCGGCTGTTCCATCAGGTCCTCCCGGTCAAAGACCATTTCCGGGGCCTCGCCGGTCCGCACCATGTAGACGGTCATATCCCGGTCCACCAGCTCCGCCCCCCGCTCTCTGGACAGGGGCAGGAGGTCCGTCCCCGAATAGCCCAGCTCCGCCAGACCGTCCAGCGTCATGGAGCTGTCCGGCATGGGGTACTCGTCCAGGGAGGTCTCCGGCAGGATCGTGTCCGCCTGTTCCGGGGGCGCGGGGACAGCGGGGGCTGACTGCTCCGGCGGGCTGGGCGGTTCAAAGTCCGGCTGGCGCACGTCCCGCATGGTGATGATCCCGGCCTCCAGCCCAGCCACTACGCGCTGGCACTCGTCCACGGTCCCTACAAAAACTACATTGAAGGGGTATAACTGGCCGTTCCGTCTATGGTAGGTCTGGACCGCGCTGCGGTCAACGGCGCTGTCAACGCCAAAAACAGGCTGAACCTTACAGATGAGGGCCGCGTCCCACTGGTCGCTCAATTTCTCCAGCCGGTCCCGGAGAACGGCG
>CAQVQZ010000258.1 GCA_948902155.1 uncultured Oscillibacter sp. | reverse complement strand
CGCTCCACGGCCCACTGCTTCATGGCCTCAGCGATCTCGTTGGCGGTGGAGATAGCCAGGGGCGTGCCCTCGGTGACGCACTTCTTCCACGCGCCGTAGGACGCGGGGGACAGGCGGTCCTTCATGGTCTCCTCGTTGAAAACCATGCTGCCGAAGAGCTCGGGGAGCTGTAAGGTGGTACTCATATCGTTTTCCTCCTTGATTTCTGAATATATCGTAACATAAAACGGGGTAAACACAATTGGTAATACTTCTAAACTTCGGCCCCTTCCGGGGGGAAATCATTGGCCGCTGGCGCCGTAGTTACTGAGGACCCGTGCCGAGGGGTCGTCGACGTCGCAGCCCTCCCAGCTCTTGTTGGGCATCCAGAAGTCCGCGATCATCTCCGCCTGACCGGGATAGTATTTTTCGAAAATCTCCCGGTACAGCAAACTCTCCTTGGTGAAGGGCGTGCCATAGGCGTACTTCTTCCGCAGGGTCTCGTATTCCTCGTCGGTGTACTTCTCTTCGGCGTAGGCTTTCAGGTCGTCCACCATGGAGTGGCCCACCGCGTCGGAAAACGCGGCCTTCTGCCGCCAAAGGATATCCTCGGGCAGGAGATGGTCCTTCTCAAAGGCGTGGCGGAGGAGGTACTTGCCCATGCCGTAGCTGTTCCGCTTCATAGCGGGGTCCAGGGCCATGACGTACTTCACGAACTCCAAATCGCCGAAGGGCACCCGGGCCTCCAGGGAGTTGACGGAGATGCAGCGGTCCGCCCGGAGCACGTCGTACATATACAGCTCGTCGACCCGCTTCTTGGCCTCCTTCTGAAACTCCTCGTCGCTGGGGGCGAAATCCGTGTATTTATAGCCGAACAGCTCGTCGCTGATCTCGCCGGTGAGCAGGACCCGGATATCCGTCCGCTCATGGATGGCCTTGCAGCACAAGTACATGCCCATGCTGGCCCGGATGGTGGTGATGTCCCAGGTACCCAGCATGGCGACGACTTCCTCCAGGGACTGCAAAACCTCTTCCCGCGTCATGAAGACCTCGGTGTGGTCCGCGCCGATGTAGTCCGCCACCTCCCGCGCGTACTTCAAATCGATGGCGTCCTTATCCATGCCGATGGCGAAGGTGCGGATTTTCTTTCCCAGCACCAGGGCGCTGATGGCGCACACCAGGCTGGAATCCAGCCCGCCGGAGAGCAGGAAGCCCAGGGGCGCGTCGGCGTCCAGGCGCTTGTCGACGCCGGCGATGAGCTTGTCGCGGATGTGCTTGCAGGCGGTCTCCAGGTCGTCCTGGATGTAGCGGTCCACGGTGGTCAGGCCGGCGTAGCGGACGAACTTCCCTCCCGCGTAGTAATGTCCCGGCGGGAAGGGGCGGACTTCCCTGCACAGGCCCACTAGGTTCTTCGCCTCGCTGGCAAAGACGATGCCGCCGGAGCGGTCATAGCCGTAGAACAGGGGCCGGATGCCGATGGGGTCCCGGGCGGCGATGAGGGATTCTGTCTTGGAATCGTAAATAATCAGGGCAAACTCCGCGTCCAGCCGGGAGAACATCTCCAGGCCCAGCTCCCGGAAGAGGGGCAGGAGTATCTCGCAGTCGCTGCCGCTCCGGAAGGTATAGCCCTTCTCCTGAAGCTTCCGCTTCAAGGGGCGGAAGCCGTAGATTTCGCCGTTGCACACCAGCCAGTCGCCGCCCAGCTGGAAGGGCTGCATGCCCTCCGGCGTCAGGCCCATGATGGCCAGACGGTGGAAGCACAGCCAGCCGGTGGGGGTCTCGACCACGCGGGACATGTCCGGTCCTCTGGAAACCGTGCGGTCAAAGAAGGGCTGAAGCTCCTCCTTTCCCACGGTCTTCTTCTCAAATCCCATGATAGAACACATAACAAATACCTCCAAATCAGATGGTTTTCCCCGCAGAGAAAACAAAAACGCAGCTATCTCCTAATCCACATTAGGACGAATAGCTGCTATCCGCGGTGCCACCTAATTTACCGCCCCGTCTGACCGGGGCCGGTCACCTTCAAGGCTCCAACAAGCCCGTGTGGTGTAACGGCCACAAACCGCCGTACTTACTGACGGGGGGAGGGAGAGGTCCCCCCGCGTTCAGCTTGGAGCTCCGGAGTGTTCTTCCCACAGATTCTTGGTACGGGGTTCGCACTGTCCCCCGCTCACTGGAACGGAACGTCTGAGGTACTTTTCTCCATCTTCGCTGTTGCCCGGTTCAATTGTTGTCTTGAAGTTTACACGGCGGGCGGACAATTGTCAATGACGAAGCGTACAAAATTCGCGGCTCTTGATTGTAATATTTCTGCATAGTTGTATGATGTCTTTTTCTCAGGAACAAAACCGCCGTTGTATGACTTCGAACGGCAAGGGAACGCGCCGCCGGGACCTCATTTCCCGGCGGCGCAAGCCGCTCACGCCTCCATGTGGCGGCCCAGGAAGGCCGCGATGGTCTGGGCCAGCTTGTACTCCGCGTCCCCGGTGGCCGTGCCGGGGGTGCTGCTCACAAAGAGCACCATGCCCAGCAGGTCGCCCTCGGAGAGGATGGGGGCCGCGACGCTGGTGACCAGCTTGTCGCTGCCGTCGCAGACGGGAATGGCGCTGCCCTCGCCGCTGTATTGATAGATACGGCGGCTCTCCATAATCTGCTCCAGCTCGGAGGTGATCCGCTTGCCCAGCAGCTCCCGCTTGCCGCCTCCGGCCACGGAGATGACAGTGTCCCGGTCCGTCACGGCGCAGATGCTGCCGGTGGAGCGGCTCATGGTCTCGCAGAGCTGCCCGGCGAAATCCTCCAGGCCGCCCAGCAGGGAATACTTCTTAAAAATGACCTCGCCGTCCCGGCTGGTGTAAATCTCCAGGGGGTCGCCCTCCCGGA
>CAQVQZ010000257.1 GCA_948902155.1 uncultured Oscillibacter sp. | reverse complement strand
CCTTGACGGCCTCGGCGATCTTGTCCAGATTCATGTGGCCGGGGACGATCTCGTTATAGGAGCAGACCACGCCGATCAGCGGGCGGTCCAGCTCCTCCTTGGTATAGCCCAGGGCGTAGAAAAGGGAGCGGTTGGGGGCCCGCTCGATGCCCTGGGTGACGTTGCGGCTCAGTTCTTTCATATGGTTCCTCCTATGTGTCCGGACGCCGGTCCGGTATCAGTTTCCGTGCTGATTCGTTATCATCATAATATAGAATCCCGCCGATGTCAAGACGTCCGGACCGGGCGCCTCGCTCCGGAAAGCGCGCCGGAACAGGGCCCCGGCGGCCCCGGAAAAATGGATGGAGGAAAACCGGCGCCTGTGGTATAATCAGGGCGGTCCATGAGAGGGCGGGGGAGCCGCCCGGCGGGAAGGGGCCCCGTCTTCATAACGTGAAAACAGGAGGAATGGAATATGGCGTTTACCGAGGTCTGCGTCTATCAGGTCAAGCCGCAGAAGGGGGAGGAGTTTGAAGCGCTGATGCTGGAGGCGAAACGCTTCCTGGAGGAGCAGGAGGGGCTTCTTCTGCTTCGCTTGATCAAAAGGGGGTACCGCATCGACATGGAGCAGATTCGGGCGGGACTTCCCCCGCTTAAAATTACGCGGATTGTGAAGAGCGTGAAGTACGTGCTCGATTGGGAATTTGATACGCCGGAACACTATGGCGCGGCGCAGAAGAACCTCTATGAGACTTATTGGAAGTCCATGGAAAGGTGCCTGGCCGTTCCCCACGACAAATACCTGGGAGAGCGGCTGTTTTGACGGAAGCGGGATCCGGCCGGAGGCCGCCCGGGACACCGCCGCGTCCCGGGGCGAAGGAACGGGACGCAAGAAGAGGAGCGCCACGAAGCCGTGGCGCCCCCCTGAGGAACGGCGGTCAGACGGTGTTCAGGAACCGGAGGAACGCCTCCCGGCCCTCCGGTGTGCGCTTGTAGACTCCGGCGTGCTCCAGGACCTTGGCAAAGACCAGGCCCGTCTCTTTCTGGACGATCTCCAGGGCGTTTTCCGCCGTGACGGAATAATTCGGGGCAAAGGACTCCGCCCAGGCGGCGTGCTTTTCCGTGCGCGCATCGGCCCGGAGGTCCCCGCCGCGCACAAGGCAGTCCGCCACCGCCGCCAGCTCTTCCTTCAGCCGGGCGGGGAGAACGGCGAGGCCCATGACCTCGATCAGCCCGATGTTTTCCTTTTTGATGTGGTGAAGCTCGTCGTGGGGGTGGTACAGACCCAGAGGGTACTGCTCCGTGGTCAGGTTGTTCCGGAGGACCAGGTCCAGCTCATAGCGCTCCCCCCGCCGCCGGGCGATGGGGGTGATAGTGTTGTGGGGCACCCCGTCGGTCTCGGCCAGGATGACCGCCGCCTCGTCGGTATAGGCCCGCCACTTGCTGAGAATCCGGTCCGCCAGGTCGATCAGGCGCTCCGGGTTCTCCGAGGAGATCCGGACCACGGACATGGGCCACTTCACAATGCCCGCCTCCACGTCCTCATAGCCGGGGAAGGTGAAGGACGTCTCCACCGGGGCCTTCTCCATGGCAAAGGTGTACCGGCCGCCCTGGAAGTGGTCGTGAGCCAGGATGGACCCCCCCACGATGGGCAGGTCCGCGTTGGAGCCCACGAAATAGTGGGGGAACTGGCGCACAAAGTCCAGGAGCTTGCCGAAGCAGGCCCGGTCGATCTTCATGGGCGTATGTACCCGGTTGAAGCAGATGCAGTGCTCATTATAATAGACGTAGGGGGAGTACTGCAGAAACCAGGGGGAGCCGTTGATGGTGATGGGGACCACCCGGTGGTTCTGCCGGGCGGGGTGGTTCACCCGGCCGGCGTAGCCCTCGTTCTCGGCGCAGAGCTGGCACCGGGGATAGTCGGAGGCGGGGAGGTCCCGGGCGGCGGCGATGGCCTTGGGGTCCTTCTCCGGCTTGGAGAGGTTGATGGTGATGTCCAGGTCCCCGTACTCCGTGGGGGCCTTCCACTGCATGTCCCTGGCGATCCGGTCCCGGCGGATGTAGTTGGTGTCCTGGCTGAATTTGTAGTACCAGTCCGTGGCGGCCTGAGGGCTTTCGCGGTAAAGAGCCTGAAACTTGGCGACGACTTGGGCGGGCCGGGGGGTCAGGCGGCCCATGAGCTCCGTGTCGAAGAGGTCCCGGTAGACCACGGAGTTTTCCTTCAGCACGCCCCGGGCATAGGCGTCGTCCAGCAGCGCGTCCAGGACGGGGGCCAGCTCCACCTCGTCCCAGGACCGGCCCGGATCGCTCCAGCCGTCCAGCTTCAGGGCGTCCAGAAGTGTGTTGACGGCCCAGCAGCGCTCGTTTTCTTCAATCAGGCCCCTTTGCAGGGCATAGGCGGTCAGTTTGGATACAGCTTCGTTGACCATAATGGCAATCCCTCTCTTTTAAAGTCTTTTGGAAAGGCTTTTAGAAAGCTTCCGCGGCGCTCAGAAAACCACCGCGCAGCCGCCCTGGGGACGGATGCGGAGGACGTGGCACATGCCGGGTCCCAAAAGCGCCTCCATGCCAGCGCGGAAGGACGCCAGCTTCTCCTGGGGGACGAAGGCCTGGACGGTCCCGGCGAAGCCGCCGCCGTGGACCCGGATGGCTCCGCTTCCCTCCAGCAGCTCCCGGCCCAGGGCCAGGACCATGGGGATGGCCTGCTGCCTGGGGTCGGCAATGGACCAGGTGTTTTGCAGGTGCAGGGAGGAGGAGAGGCCGGAGGCGTTCACCAGCGCCAGGAAAGCGGGGAAGTCCCCCCGTTCCAGGGCCTCCGCCTCCTGGGCGGCCCGGCGGTCGTCGTCATAGAAGTGGAGGGCCCGGAGGACGGCCCGGTCGCCGCA
>CAQVQZ010000256.1 GCA_948902155.1 uncultured Oscillibacter sp. | reverse complement strand
AGGGGGACCTGGGCGCGGACTCCGTGGACCTGGTGGAGCTGGTCATGGCCATGGAAGAGGAATTTGAGGTCGGCGAGATCGAAGAGGATGAACTGGGCAATCTGAAAACCGTGGGCGACGCGGTGAATTACTTAGCCGCAAAGCTCAATAAATGAAACGCCGTTCGGCGAAAAAGGAATGAGGGGCCCCGGACACCCCCCTGGTGTGAACCGCTATGAAGGAACTGGAGAAAAAACTGAATTACACCTTTCAGGACCCGTCTCTGCTGGAAAAAGCCCTGTGCCACAGCTCCTATGCCAACGAGCACCGGGCGGACCACCTGTCCAGCAACGAGCGGCTGGAGTTCCTGGGGGATTCCGTACTGGGGTTCGTGACGGCGGAGTTCCTCTTCACCCACCACCCGGACCTGCCCGAGGGGGACCTGACCCGCATCCGGGCGGCTCTGGTCTGTGAGCAGAGCCTGTATGAGGTGGCCCGGAAGCTGGACCTGGGCGGCTTTTTGAAGCTGGGCCGGGGCGAGGAGTCCGGCGGAGGCCGGACCCGGACCTCCATCCTGGCGGACGCTACCGAGGCGGTGTTCGCGGCGGTATACCTGGACGGCGGCATCGCCGCCGCTTCCGCCCTCATCCACCGCTGCCTGCTGGACGCGGAGCGGGAGGAAGTGCTGGAGGAGCGCCGGAGGGACTACAAGACCGCCCTCCAGGAGCTGGTCCAGCGCCAGGCGGACCAGGTGCTGACCTATCACATGGTGGGCGAGCACGGCCCCGACCACGCCAAGACCTTCCTGGCGGAGGTGCTGCTGAACGGCGAGGCCATCGGCGCCGGTTCCGGGCACAGCAAAAAGGAGGCGGAGCAGTCCGCCGCCAAGAGCGCCCTGGAGCGGATGACCGAATGATGTTTTTATAAGTCAAGCGCCCCCGGCGGATTTCCGCCGGGGGCGTTTTCCTGTTCAGGACAGCAGGGCGTTGATTTCCTCGATTTCCAGGTCTTGCAAAGCCCAGTTGATGCCGTAGCCCACCACCTTGCTCAGGTCCCGGACCTGCTGGTCCACGTCCCGGGTGGTGACCATCAGGGGCTGACGGCCGTGGCGGAGGCGGGTCTCGTCCAGCTCCGCGATGCCCGCGTCCTCCAGGAGGTCCGCCGCCAGGGTGGCCGCGTCTACCACCGTGGGCACGCCGATGGCGAACACCGGAACGCCTAACGTCTCCTGGTTCAGCGCCGCGCGGTGGTTCCCCACGCCGGAGCCGGGGACAATGCCCGTGTCGCTGAGCTGGACCGTGGTACACATGCGCCCCACCCGCCGGGCCGCTAAGGCGTCTACGGCGATGACCAGGGCGGGCTTTACCTGCTCCACCAGCCCCCGGACGGACTCGGCGGACTCCACGCCGGTGGTGCCCAGCACCCCGGCCCGGAACACCGCCACCGGACGGAAGCCGGAGAAGTGCTTGGGCATGGCGGCGATGAGGTGCCGGGTGACCAGGACGCTGTCCGCCGCCAGGGGGCCCACGGCGTCGGGGGTCATGGCGGCGTTGCCCAGGCCCACCACCAGGGCCGGGCCCTCGGCGGGGAGCATGGACTTGAGCTGGCTCCCCACCGCCCGGACGGCCCGCTCAAAAAAGTCCGCCTTCCGCTGCCAGAAGGAGGACAGGTCGATGGTCAGATAGCTGCCCTGGGGCTTCCCCAGAGCCTCCGCCCCCCGCTGGTCCAGGATGTCCACCCGGGTCACCGGATAGCCCTCTTCCTTGGACTTCGCCGCCTTGACGCCGGAGAGCCGGGTGGTCTTCTGGGTGGATTCCTGCCAGAGCTCCCTGGCCTCCAGGGCCAGGTCGGTGCGTTTTGCGAACATAGAGCCGCCTCCTGACTCGGGTTTAGGGGCTGCTTGAAAAATGCCAAAACACCCAATCGGCGGATATTTTCCCGCTGATGCTTTGTTGATTTTCCTTGAAATCCGCAGGATTCCTGTGGAAAATCGCCTCGCCCAGCAAGAAAATCTCTCGCCGCTGGGCATTCTGCCATTTTTCAAACAGCCCCTAGCCCGAAAACTTCCGGCCTTATGATTTGCGGAAAGCGGCGGAATATGCGGCGGGGCGAAAAAATTCAGTCTTCCACCGTCACCGGCAGGTCCACGATGGAGACCCGGCGGCTCATGGCGTAGGAGACCGTGTAGCGGGTCCCGCCGGGGGTGCCGTCGAAAACGGCGATGAGAAGGGAAGAATGGTCCACCATGTAGCGGTCCCGCCGCTGCATGCAGAAATGGGTGTAGCGGTCTGAGACCATCGTTTCAAAATCGCAGGCATCCACCAGGCGGCGGTAGCGGCGGCGCTGGTCCGGAGGCCAGGCGTCCGCCTGGGTGGGGCAGGGAATCGCGGCCTCCACGGTTACGTCCGGGTGGGCGTCCCGGAGAGCCAGGACGCACTCGCAGAAATAGAGGTCGCAGCCCAGGGCCATGCCGCAGAGGAAATGGCGGCAGCCCTCTTCATAGGCGGCGTCCACCGCGTCGGCGATGCGGCGCTTGAGGGACAGGCAGCGGGGGTCTGCCTCGTCGTAGCCCCAGGGCAGCTTGCCGGGACGGTGGCCGGTGAAACAGCAGCTGATTTGTCTTGCCCGCATGGAGCGCCTCCTTTGGGTTGAGATGCTGGTTTTATTATAGAACGAGCGTTCGGAAATGTAAAGATTAAAATCCGATGGTGTTCCGTTAAGCAGGAACGAAAAAGGCCCCTTTTGAAAGGGGCTCCCGCCGGAGGCGGGTGGGGATTGTCGCAGGGATATCCCTCTATTTCCAATACCGGCTGTAGAAGGGAATCCCTGTGGACGCTCTTCTATTGCAAATCAGGTATTAGGGCCTGTTCACATAAGTTGGGTTGTGCTATAATAAAGGGATGAAATTACAA
>CAQVQZ010000255.1 GCA_948902155.1 uncultured Oscillibacter sp. | reverse complement strand
TGTGGGAAAAGCCGCCGGAGCTCATGGCCACCCGCTTGAAGACCCGGCTGATTCCCGCAAAGGGCAGGTAATAGCGGCAGTCCAGGTAGAAGCTGTTCAAATAAAGGGCCTTCCGCCCCACGCCGCAGGGGCCGAACCGGCGGCATGACTTCCGGTCCTCCAGAAGCTCGGCACGGTCCAGGGTCTCGTGGCTCAGCGGAATCGGTTTGATGATCATGGTATCACTCCTTAAAGCAGACCGCCAGCCGCTGTCCGTGGGCAGCGGCTGGCGGTGATCTACTCGAAAAACAGCCGGCCGGGTGAGGGAGAGTCAGACCTTCGCGGACTGCTTCTTGGTAGCGCGGATGAAGATGAACAGCAGCGCCGCGGCGAAAACGATGCCCACAGGATAGGCCAGGGCGGTGTTGTAGGCCACCAGCTTCCGGGCGCCGTCCACCACTTCATGCTTGTTGAGCAGCTGGCCCAGGCACTCCTCGCCCAGGATGAAGTAGGTACAGGACACAGCGCTCATGAACGTGGCGGGGATGGCGGTGATCCAGTAGTTCTTCTTCTGCTGGAACAGGTACATGCTGGCGGCCCAGAGGACGATCATGGCCAGGGTCTGGTTGCTCCAGCTGAAGTAACGCCAGATCACGTTGTAGTCGATTTTGCCCAGAGCGTTGCCGATGCCCAGCACAGCGCCCACGGCCAGCACGGGCACGCAGAGCTTCAGGCGGTTGGCGTAGGACTTCTGGTCGATTTTCAGCCAGTCCGCCAGGGTCAGCCGGGCGGAACGGAAGGCCGTGTCGCCGGAGGTGATGGGGCAGGCGATGACGCCCAGCATGGCCAGAATCATGCCGAAGGAGCCCATGGTCTTCTGGCAGATGTCGTACACGGCGGTGGGTCCGCCGGCGCCCATGCCCAGGAGCTCCGCGCCCTCATAGATGGAGCAGCCCGCGGCGGCCCAGATCAGGGCGATGATGCCCTCGGAGATCATGGCGCCGTAGAACACCATATGGCCCTGACGCTCGGATTTCATGCAGCGGGCCATCAGCGGGGACTGGGTGGCGTGGAAGCCGGAGATAGCGCCGCAGGCCACAGTGATGAACATAAAGCTCCAAATGGGAGTTCCGGAGGGATGCATGTTATAGAAGTGGTCCCACAGCTCCGGGATGACATACTCAGAGTTTGTGATTACGCCGAAGGCCACGCCCACGGCCATGATAATCAGGCAGATGCCGAAAATCGGATACACCTTGCCGATGACCTTGTCCACAGACACGAAGGTGGCGATGAAGTAGTAGACCAGAATGAGAATCAGCCAGAACATCTTGTTAGCCAGGATGCCTCCCGCGTTCTGGCACAGCAGCTGGAGCAGGCCAGCCGGGCCCACGGCGAACACGGTGCCCACCATAATCAGCAGCACCACGCTGAACACGCGCATGACGTTCTTCATGGCTCCGCCCAGGTAGATGCCAGTGATTTCGGAGACGGACGCGCCCTCATTCCGCTCGGACAGCATGCCCGCGAAGTAGTCGTGAACGCCGCCGGCGAAGATGGTGCCGAAGGTAATCCACAGGAACACGCTGGGCCCCCATAGAGAGCCGGACAGCGCGCCGAAGATGGGGCCCAGGCCCGCGATGTTCAGCAGCTGAACCAGAAACAGCTTCCACTGGGGCATGACGACGTAGTCGATTCCGTCGTTGATGCGGACAGCGGGAGTCTCCCGGTCGTCCGGCCCGAAGGTGTTGTCGACCACTTTGCCGTAGACAAAGTACCCGGCAATCAGAAGGGCCAGACAGATGAAAAAGGTGATCATACAGGTTTCCTCCCTTACAGATTGGGTCTTCTGCGTTGTCTGATGTCTCGCGAAATTAGAAGACCTCTATTGCAGAACCTATTATAGTCCCCGTTCCGCGGAATGCAAGGGGGGAAGTCTGGGTTTGCGGGTTAAAACTTCACAAAAATTCACATTTATTTTTGGCAGTCTCTTTTTCTGAAAATGAGCAATTTTGTATACAATAATCTTGCGTTTAACGGATTTTCTGTTGGGATATCCCCTTAAAGATCACCGGATTTCTCAAATTTTGGCCATACTTTCCTACAGGATCTCTCCCCGTCAGCCCTCCAGCTCCCGAATCTCACGCTGAATCAGCGTCCCCGCCGCCCCGGCCAGCTGGTCCATGGTTCGGATGCGGGCCAGGTTTTGCTCATAGATGCTCTCCGCCGCCGGGATGTTGGCCGCGGGCCCCATGAAGACCGCCCCCACCCGGATACCCCGGCGCTCCAGCGCCCGGACCTCCCGAGCGGCATCCTTTACTGCCGGGGCCCCGTCGTAGTCATGCCCCAGGGGGTACTCCCCGCCGGGCGGGATGCGGCGGCTGTCGCTGGGGCTGGCGTCGGTGAGGACCAGGAGAATCCGCCTCCGGTCCGGCGGCCCTTCCAGCAGCGTTCCCGCCGCCCGGAGGGCCAGCCCGTCCCGGTTCCACCCGGAGGCGAAGTAACGGAACACGCCCCGGCTTTGGTCACCAAAGTCTTTGAGGACTCGGAGGACCGTATAGCCCCGGAGGCTGCAAAAGCCGGACACCCGCACCGGCACTCCGCACCGCCCCAGGCTCTCCGCCAGGATGTAGCCCTGGGCAGCCACGGTCTCCTGACAGTGAAGGCGGGAGGCGGAGGCGTCCAGTAGCAGGTCCACGGCAAAGCCGGGGCGGTTGGACGGCTCCTCCCGCTGAAAGACCCGCTCGTCCCCCAAAACCGCCGCCCGCCAGACCCGGGAAGAATCCAGCCGCCCCCGGCGGGCGGTCTCCGTCTCGGCCTCGCTGTGGACCTGAAGGCAGTTTTGAATCCGCTCCGTCAGCCGCAGGATGGCGTTCTGGTACAGCGCCGCGTCCGCCGTGTAAGAGGCCCGGTTCCGCTCCGCCTGGAGCAGGGCCTGCTCCGCTATGCGGCGGGCCTCCGGGCTTTTCGCCCGTTCCGGGCGGGGGACTCCGGCGGTGTACCACAGGCGGCAGCCCAGGTGGATTCCGG
>CAQVQZ010000254.1 GCA_948902155.1 uncultured Oscillibacter sp. | reverse complement strand
CAGGGCCACCACGATTTCCCCGTGCCGGGCGGTGGGCTGGCTGTGGACCACCACCAGGTCGCCGGGCAGAATGCCGGCGTTCAGCATGGATTCGCCCCGGACCCGGAGGGCGAAATACTCATTTTCCCGCCCCCCGGCGTCAAAGGGGAGATAATCCTCAATGCACTCTTCCGCCAGAATGGGGCTTCCGGCGGCCACATTGCCCAGGATGGGAACCTGGTTTTTGAGGGCGGGGGACTCGGTCAGGGCGATGGCCCGGCCTTTTCCGGCGCCCTTGGCAATGACCCCCGCCTCCTCCAGGTGCTTGAGGTGGAAATGAACGGTGGAGGGGGACTTCAGCCCCACCGCGTCCCCAATCTCCCGCACGGAAGGGGGGTAGCCCTGGGACTGGATGCAGGCGGCGATGTAGTCATAGACTTTCTGCTGCATATGGGTGAGCTTGGCCATAAGAAGACCTCCTGAATGCCGCGGCAGAGGCGAAACGCACGGCACAGATAATAAAACGGAAACCTATTTTCCCCAGTATAGCACAGCGGCCGGGAAAAAGCAAACATTTGTTTGAAACTTTTTCGGAGGCATTTCGCGGGAAACGCCTCCGGAGGAAGCCGCGGAGGGGTCCTTCAGCGGGCGGGGGTTCCGACGCGTCAGCCCGGAAGCTTCCGCCCCCCGGGTCCGCCCCCGCCCGGCCTGGGAAAAGTGCTCCCGACAGGCAAAACCGCCTCCCAGGGTAGCCTGGAAGGCGGTTTTTCGCGTTTTCTCAGCCGAGGATCAGCAGCACCAGGGTGAGAACCAGGAACAGGGCCCCGATCCACTTGGTGGCCCGGGCCAGCTTGGCGTCCATGGTCTTGGCCTTGTTCTTGGCCAGGAAGGAGTCGGCCACGCCGCCGATGGCGCCGGAGAGGCCGGCGCTCTTGCCGGACTGGAACAGCACGATCAGGATGATGCCCAGGCCGCAGAGAAGCTGCAAAATGGTGATGGCGATTTTCAAAACGTTCTACCTCCAGATCGAATCACGCAGGGCGTGAAACGTGTTTGACAATTTTTTATATTACCACAACCGTTCTCCATTTTCAAGTGGTATTCGGGAAAATTCACCGGAGAATTGTAAAGAGGCGGAGCCCCATTCATTCCCGGGCGCTCATTTCCTCCACGACCTCCGCCAGGGTGACGCCTTCGACGGTCCAGTCCGCCTCCTGAATGGGGGTGAGGGGCACGGAGATGTACAGGTTGTTTCCGGCGGAATAGGCTCCGGTGGTGACGCCCACCACATGGCCGTAGACGTTCATCAGCACGCCTCCGCTGCTGCCGTGGGAGATGTCCGCGGTGTTGATGACGCAGGGGAAGGAGAAGCCCTCCGCCGCATGGTCCACCGCGCTGACGACGCCGTCGCTGATGGCCAGGGTGAGGCCCAGGGGCACGCCGATGGTATAGACCTGGTCGCCCCGGCGGAGCTCCGGGTCCTCCGCCAGCTCCAGGAAGGAGAAGAGGGGGATGGCGGTCTTCCCGTCCCGGGTGGTCCGGGCGAGCCGGAGGAGGGCCAGGTCGGCGTCGGCGTCGTAAAAGAGGACGCGCTCCACCTCGCAGGTCTCTCCGGTGATCAGGGTTGCGGTGGCGTGGACGGCATTTTCGATGGCGTGGTAGTTGGTCACGGCCAGGCCGTCGGCGGAGACGAAGAAGCCGCTTCCGCCGTTGCTCCGCCGGTTGTTCTGATAGGCCTTGTCCGTGTAGTAGACGTCCAGCCGGAAGGCGGCGGCCATATGGCGGTCGGCGATCTGCCGGGCGGTCATCTCCTCCGGGAAGAGGTCCTCAATCTGCTCTGCGGTGCAGAGGCCGGCGTCCACCAGGCGCCTGGCCGGCGTCACGCCCTCCCGGTCGGGGAAGGCCAGGGCGTCCCGGACCAGCTGGTACAGGTCCCCCAGGGTCAGGATTTCGCCGTAATCCCGGGAGATCAGGGCAATGCGCCGGGCGAAGAGGGCGGCGCCGGCATCGTCAAAGCCCTCGTAGCCCAGCTGGCGCAGCAGGCAGGCGCAGAACTCGGAGGTGGGAATGGGCTCCTTCTGGCCGCGGGTGACGGTGACCCAGCCCTTGGAAACGGCGTAGTCCTGGGCGCCGACCTCCCGCCGGGCCGCCGTGACGCCGTAGAGCCGCACCAGCAGCTCCGTGGCCTGGATGCGGGCGGCGGGGCCGTTCAGCTCCTCCTGGGAGGGGACGGCGTCGATGAGCTGAAGGGACGCCAGGGTTTTGGCCGCCTGCCGGGATTCCCCCTCCAGGGCGGCGGCGGAGGGAACCGCGCCCAGAAGAAGGGTCAAGGCGCAGAGCAGGGAAAGAATTCGTTTTTTCATGGGTAAGCCTCCGTAAAGAATATTCGTCATATTGTAGCACGTTGCGCCGGGCTTTGCAAGGGGGGACGGACTGGACAAATCCGGAAAAGTCTGGTACAATTCAAGGGTAGACCTTTCCCGCGGCAGGCGGATGCGATCACGATATCATAATGGTAAAGGAGAACGCTGAAATGGAACTGAAGGAGATTCTTGGAAAGTGTGACCACACCCTCCTGGCCCAGGGCGCCACTTGGAAGGAGATCCAGGCCATCTGCGACGATGGAATCCGGTATGAATGCGCCAGCGTCTGCATCCCGGCCAGCTACGTGAAGCCGGCGGCGGCGTATGTGGAAGGGAAGCTGGCCATCTGCACCGTCATCGGCTTCCCCAACGGCTATGACACCACCGCGGCCAAATGCTTCATGGCCTCCGACGCAGTGGACAACGGGGCGGAAGAGGTGGACATGGTCATCAACATCGGCTGGGTGAAGGACCGGAAGTGGGACGAGCTCCTGGCGGAGATCAAGGCCGTCAAGGACGCCTGCAAGGGCAGGCTTTTGAAGGTCATCATCGAATGCTGCCTCCTCACCGACGAGGAAAAGGTGAAAATGTGCGAGATCGTCACCGCCTCCGGCGCGGACTATATCAAGACCTCCACCGGCTTCGGCGGCGGCGGAGCCACCCGGGAGG
>CAQVQZ010000253.1 GCA_948902155.1 uncultured Oscillibacter sp. | reverse complement strand
ACGCCATCAACACCCACACCCCGGAGGACATCGCCGTCCGGGAGGCGGTGGAGGTCCCGGAGGACTTCAACGCCATCGGCTCCTGCATCAAGAAGGAATACACCTACCGCATTTACAACTCCCGCTTCAAAAACCCTTTTTATGTCAACCGGGCGTACTTTTACCCGAAACGGCTGGACGAGGACTTTTTGAACCGGGCGGCCCATATGTTTGTGGGGACCCACGATTTCCGGGCCGTCCGCAGCGTGGGCACGGAGACGAAGACCACCGTCCGGACCATTTACTGGTGCGACGTGACCCGGAACGGGGACCTGCTGGAGCTCCGGGTCTGCGCCGACGGGTTTTTGTACAACATGGTCCGGGCCATCACCGGCACGGTGCTGTACGCCGCCGAGGGCAAATTCGCCCCGGAGGACATCCCCGCCATCCTGGAGAGCGGGGACCGGACCCTGGCGGGGCCCACGGCGCCGCCGGGGGGATTGTACCTGACGAGGCTATGGTATGAGGATGAACGGCTGAATGAGTGAGAAAGACAAGTCCACCGAAGTGGAGAAGCGGCATCCGGTCCGCGGGTTTTTGAGCTTTGCCCTGATGCTGGCGGCGGTGCTGCTGGTGGTGCTGTTCGCGGCCTACCGGGACGGCACCGGCTTCGACATCCTCCGCCGCTACCTGCACTACGGCCGTTCGGAGCGGGAGGGGAACGAGATCGCCTATCATTACGACGCCTCCTCCAAGAGCCGCTTCGCCCTCCTGGGGGAGAGCCTGGTGGTGCTGTCCGACGCGTCCCTGCACCTGTTCGACGGCGCGGGAGAGGAGGTGTGGTCCACCGCAGTGACCATGACGGCCCCGGCTCTGGCCTCCGGCGGAGGCCGGGCGGTGGCCTATGACGTGGGGGGCACGGCGCTGTATGTCCTGGACCAGACGGGCCTCCTGCTGGAGCTGACCGCCGGCGAGGAAGAGCCCTACATATCCGCCACTCTGAACAAGGACGGCGTCCTGGCGGTGACGGCCCAGAAGCGGGGGTACAAGGGCAGCGTCAAGGTCTACGGCCAGGACCTGGCGCCGGACCCCTCCTTTGAATTCAAGTCCTCCCGGCGCTTCGTGCTGGACGGCTACGTCCTGGGGAACGATCTGGCGGTGGTGGCCCTGGGGCAGGAGAACGGCGCGTTCGTCAGCAGCATCGGCTTCTACGACCTGTCCAAGGATGCGAAGGAGCCGGAGGCGTCCTATTCCATCTCCGGCGGCTTGGTGGCCGCGGTGGGGGAGCAGGAGGGCCGTCTGGCCACGGTCTCCGACACGGCCCTGACCTACGCCGGGGCCAACGGCGAGGTGACGGGGAGCTACGCCTACAGCGGCTCCTACCTCCGGGAGTACGACCTGGGGGGGAACGGCTTCGCGGCGCTGCTGCTGAACCGCTACCGCTCCGGCAGCGTGGGGCGGCTGGTGACGGTGGACAAGAGCGGCGAGGTCCTGGGCTCCCTGGAGGTCCGGGAGGAGGTCCTGCACATCTCGGCCTCCGGCCGCTACCTGGCGGTGCTGTACGCCGACCATCTGGTGGTGTACAACCAGGAAATGCAGCCCTATGCCACGCTGCGGGGCACGGGGGACGCCCAGAACGTCCTGATGCGCCCGGACGGGACAGTGCTGCTGCTGTCCGGGGAAACGGCCCGCCTGTTTTTGCCTTGAGTGCTAATATCTAATGCCTGTGTTCACAAAACGTTTACAAGGGAAGAGGTAGGAAAGCTTGACGACACCTGTTATAATAGATGCAATCGCTTTGGCCGTGCTGGCGGGCTTCGCGGTGCTGGGGGCCTGGAAGGGCCTGCTGCGGACGCTGGCGGGGCTGCTGGTGCTGGTGCTGTCCCTGGCGGGGGCGGGGTTTATCGCCTCAGCCCTGGCAGGCCCGGCGGCGGAGATCGTGGCCCCGGCCATCGAGAAGCGGCTGGAGTCCCGCCTGGACGAGGCCGTCCGGGAGCGGGAGGACCCGCCGCCCCTGGAGGAGCTGCTGGAGCTGCTGGGCGTCGACGAGACCCGCCGGAGCGCCCTGGCGGACCGGGCGGAGAAGACGGTCCGGGACACCGGCGCGTCCTTAGCCGCCGCCGTGGTGGAGAGCGCGGCCCGGTCCGTGCTCTACGGCGTGCTGTACATGATCTCCTTCGTCCTGCTGAGCGTCGCGCTGCACCTGCTGGTGCGGATGCTGGACGCGGTGCTGCGCCTGCCGGGCCTCCACGGGCTGAACGCCGTGGGCGGCGGCGTCGCGGGCATCCTGGAGGGCGCGCTGCTGCTGTTTTTGGCGGTGTGGGTGCTGCGCCTGCTGGGGATATCCCTCGACGGGGCGGAGGACGCGAAACTGTTCCGGTTCTTTACGGACCACACCCCCCTGGACGCACTGGCGTTCCTGGGCGCGTGAGGCGGGACGCCCGCCGTATCCGGCGGACCGGAGGGCCTGAGGGCCCGGAATCGATATCAATCAAGAGCGCCCGAGGGCGCGTGGAGGTTTAAGAGGTATGCAGCCGACACTTTGCTCAAGATGCAAAAAAAACGTCGCCGTGGTGTTCATTTCTAAGCTGGACGGCGAAAAGACCATCAACGAGGGCCTGTGCCTGAAATGTGCCAAGGAGCTGGGGCTTCCCCAGGTGGATGACATGATGAAGCGCATGGGTATTTCCGACGAGGATCTGGAAACCCTGAACAGCGAAATGATGCAGGCCATGAACGGTGTGGAAAACATGGAAGACCTGCCCGGTGGAGAGGAGAGCGAAGAGGAGGAAGAGGGCAAAACCGCCACTTTTCCCTTCTTGAACCGCCTGTTCTCCGGCAGCGAGTCCTCCAAGGAGAGTGCGGAGGAGGGCCGGAGCGAGCGGCGGGAAAAGAAAGATTCTCCTAAGAATGCCAAGCGCAAGTACCTGGAGAACTACTGTATCTCCCTGACCCAGAAGGCCAAAGACGGCAAGTTGGATCCGGTGATCGGCCGGGCGGAGGAGATTGAGCGGGTGGTCCAGATTCTGAACCGC
>CAQVQZ010000252.1 GCA_948902155.1 uncultured Oscillibacter sp. | reverse complement strand
CCTTCTGCATCATCTGCGCCCCCTCCGGCGCGTACTACGCCGAGGGCATCGACCCCGTCCGCATCTACGTGGAGGACGAATACATCCGCGCCGCTCCCGGTCTCACCGGCTTCACCAAGTGCGGCGGCAACTACGCCGCCTCCATCAAGGCCGGTGAGCTGGCCGAGGAGAAGGGCTTCGCCCAGGTCCTGTGGCTGGACGGCGTGGAGAAGAAGTATGTCGAGGAAGTCGGCAGCATGAACATCATGTTCAAGATCGACGGCAAGGTCTACACCGCCGCCTGCACGGGCACTGTTCTGCCCGGCGTGACCCGCCGCAGCTGCATCGAGCTGCTGAAAGAGTGGGGCATCGACGTGGTGGAGGGCCCCCTGGCCATCGCCGACGTGATGAAGGCGGGCCACGAGGGCAAGCTGGAAGAGGTCTTTGGCACCGGCACCGCCGCCGTCATCTCCCCCGTCAAGGAACTGGATTGGAAGGGCGACAAGGTCTTCATCAACGACGGCAAGATCGGCCCCGTCACCCAGAAGCTCTACGACACCATGACCGGCATCCAGTGGGGCAAGCTCCCCGACAACAAGGGCTGGATTGTCCCCGTCTGCAAGGGCTGATTCTTTCTCAAAAAGCACCATCGGGAGGCGGAAGAGAGTTCCGCCTCCCGTTTTTCCCCTATCTAGGGGCGCAGATTTCCCGCTGGGTCGCGATGGTGCCCAGGGTCTCGCCCAGCTGGTTGAAGACGGCGGAGACCAGGTTCAGCTCGTCGTCGCTGAGCTGGGCGGCGATGGCCACGGCCAGCGTGTTGATGGCAGTGGTCAGGGCCAGGGGGTCGCAGTAGAAGTTTGCCATAAAAATCACCTTGGATATCCTATGTAAGGCCAACCCCCTTTGCCCCTGCAAACGGAAGCGGAGCGGGAACAAGTTCCCGCTCCGCCTCTTGTCAGCGCATCTCGGAAGACATGTGGTCCACAGCCTGGTCCACGGCGACACCCAGCTTGTGGATCCCCTGACCCACCTGCGTTTTCATGGCCTGTTTGCTGTGGGGCGTCATCATACTGGCTGCGGCCCCTGCCGCCAGCCCCGCGCCGACGCCGATCAAAAAGCCGGTACTTTTCTTCATATTCACTCACTCCTTTTCGGCACGTCTCCAGTATGCCCGCCTCCGGATGAAAAAATCCGGCAAGACATTTGCCAATGGCTGAAAAAAGCGCTATACTATGGAAAAAACGCGTTCCCACAAAGGCAATGTCATTCAGTCAGGGAAAGGCTTCCCACATCAATTGCCCTTCTCCCAAAGCACCACCTATGTAGGGACGGCTATCAGCCGCCCGTTCCCCCGCAAGAACCGTGGTCCCGGCAGGGGAAGCCCCCAGTCAGTTCCCACGGCGCTGCCAGCTCCCTTCGCAAAGGGGTCCAAAGCGATTGTGCGCCGAACCGAAAGACATTGCCCCCGGAGGAACGCCCAGGGAGGCCGCCAACATGACAACCATCTATCTCATCCGCCACGCCGAGGCGGAGGGCAATCTCTACCGCATCGCCCAGGGCCAGCACGACAGCAACCTCACCGACCGGGGCTGGCGGCAGGTACAGGCGCTGGAGCGCCGTTTTGCCGGGGTCCCCATCGACGCCGTCTACTCCAGCGACCTCTACCGCACCCGCGCCACCGCCACCGCCATCTACCGTCCCCGGAACCTCCCCCTGCAATGCCGGAAGGACCTCCGGGAAATCTGCGTAGGCGACTGGGAGCAGCGGACCTGGGGCGACATCATCCGCCGCGCGCCGGAGGCCATGGCGGACTTTGGCAAGCATATGGACCGCTGGTCCATCCCCGGCGCGGAGACCCCCCGGGAGGTCCTGCACCGGGTCCGGGCGGCGGTGGAGGATATCGCGGCCCAGAATCCGGGAAAGACCGTGGCCGTGTTCTCCCACGGCTACGCCATCCGGCTCCTGCTGGCGAATCTCCAGGGCATCTCCCTGGCTGACACCGGGGAGAAGTCCCCCACGGGGGACAACACCGCCGTGGCTCTCCTGGAGGCGGACGAAACCGGCCTCCGGGTGGTCTTCCAGAACGACAACAGCCACCTGAAGACCCCGGAGTTCCTGGCGGGGGAGAAGGCGGTCCGCCGGGCCTACGCCCTGGAGCCGGGGCTGTGGTTCCAGCCCCTGGAGGGGCCGTCCCTCTCCGAGGCTTGGGCGGAGGCGGGCCAGGGCGGGCCCCTGCCCGCCGGGTTAGCCCTGTCGGGCTTCCTGGGGGAGGACCCGGTGGGCCTGCTCTGCCTGGAACCGGAGACGGGGCGCATCCTCCTGATTCACGTCCGCCCGGACTGCCGCCGCCGGGGCTTCGGCATCCAGCTTCTGGGCCAGGCCGTGCAGTACACCCGCGAGCGGGGCGGAGAGGACCTCCTGGCCTTTCTGCCGCCGGACAGTGACGCCATGCCCTTCTTCCTGGACTGCGGCTTTTCCGTCCAGGGGACGGCCCCGGAGGGCCGGGAGCGCCTGGTCAAGCACATCGGCTTCGACCCCAGTATCTGAGGGCCGTAAAGACTCCGTAAATTCTTTGCCCGCCGACGGCCTGTCCGCCAAATTCCGGCAAAGTTAGCGTTGACAAAGCGTGTATGATTTCTTTATAGTAGTCTCACAGTGAAGTCTTCTATAAAAGGGAGTAGCTTGCGAAGGATTCCACGCCGCCCTCGGACGGCGTGCGGAGTAAATGCGGCGGGACTCGTCATCACGATGGCGCACAGCCATCCGGGACCGCCAGGGGTCCGCGCCCACAGCCGTTGGACGCGGACCGGAAGCGAGACTTTTATCGTGTGGGACAACTGCCGGATTCCGGTGTTGTCTTCATGCGGTGGGGGTCTCGCTGATTTTATGGAAAGCGGTGGAAAAGTATGGAAATTTGGATTGTCGTACTGCTGTTTTTGCTTGGCCTGCTCCTGATCATCAAGGGCGGGGACTGGTTCCTGGACGGGGCCGTGTGGATTGCCGAGGCCACCGGCGTGCCCCGGTTCATCATCGGGGCCACCATCGTCT
>CAQVQZ010000251.1:2308-3039 GCA_948902155.1 uncultured Oscillibacter sp. | reverse complement strand
GTGCGCTATTTCCTGGAGACCTTTCTGGAGAGCTTTTCCCTGACGCTGGATGAGCTGAAATGATTTGCCCGGGGTGCAATGTCATGAACCGCCCCTACGGGGTATTCCGCCGGCAGAAAAGCCCCGCGGCTCCGCCAGCCTCATGATATTGGCCGGAGGCGGGAACATTTTCCCAGCCCCCGCCGTCTAAACAGACAACACGCGATTTGGAGGGACGATTTATGAAACGACTGCTTTCCCTGACGCTGGCCGCCGCTCTGCTGGCGGCGCTGGCCCTGCCCGCCGCGGCGGCGGAGGAATCCCAGGACGCCCGTCTGGCCAAGGTCACCCAGGCGGTGAAAACGGCGCTGAATCTAAACACGGACGATTACGAGACCTTCCGAGGGGGCCTGTCGGAGGGGCTGACCCCCCTGTGGGACCTGAGCTGGGAGGGAGAGCGCCGTTCCCTCTCCGCCGGCGCGCTGGAGGACGGAACCCTTGTCAGCCTCTACCGCTGGGAGTACGATCCCACCCCCGACAGCGGCCGCTCCTTCCCCGCCTTCCCCGAAAAAGCGGGGGCGGCGGACCGGACCGCCGCAGAGGATTTCCTGGGCCGGGTGCTCCGGCAGGGGGAAACCGTGGAGCTGAAGGACACGGAGGGCGGCCTCTCTCTGCAAAGCTCCGCCGGAAGCCGGTGGTCCGGGACCATCTTCCTGAACGGCCTGCCCTCCCCGCTCCATTACTCGATCCAG
>CAQVQZ010000251.1:0-2293 GCA_948902155.1 uncultured Oscillibacter sp. | reverse complement strand
CCGAGGGCTCCGGCATAGGCGGCGTGCCCTCCGCCGAGGCTGCGGCGAACGCCGCCCAGGCCCGGGAGGACCTGGAGGAGACCCTGAAGCTCCGGCTGGAGTACGTTCTGGAAAAGCCCGACGATGCCCGGGCGGTCCTCCGCTACGTGCCGGAACAGGGCGCGCATACCTTCCTGACAGACGCGAAGACCGGGGAGCTTCTGGACCTGACGGAGCTGGAGGCGAAGATGGACCAGGGCTATGCCCGGACCGCCGGAGGGGCGGACAACGCCGCGCCCACGGCCAAGTCCGAGATGGCTGCCGACGAGGGAGGCCTTACCCGGGCGGAGCAGGAGGGCGTCCGCCAGATGGAGGGGGTCCTCTCCCAGGAAGAGCTGGACAAGGCCGTCCGGACAGAGAGCGCCTACGGCCTCCGGGGATACGCCCTTACCGGCGCGTCCTATGCGAGCGTTCCCGAAAAGGACGGAGACGCGGGCCGGGTCACCTGCACCCTGCGCTACGCCCGGACAGACGATGGCGAGCGCCTGAGCCGGAACATCACCGTGGACGCCAAGACCGGGGCGGTGGAGTCCGTCTGGTCCTCCGCCCCCTGGGGCCGGGAGCGGACGCTTACGGAGGAGGAGGCCCTGCAAAAGGCGGAGGCCTTCCTGAAAGCCTTCCGCCCGGAGTGGGACGTGACGCTTTACCGGCAGGACAGCGGCGTCCAGCCCCTTCGGGAAGCCAGCAGGCCGGACTGGCCGTTCACCTTCGCCCGGAAGGTCAACGGCCTGCCCTTCCCGTCCAACGCCGTGTCCCTCAGCGTCGACGCGTCGGACGGCTCCGTCTACGCCCTCTCCTTCTCCTGGGACGAGGACATGGTCTTTGACGAGGCCCGGGGGCTGGTGTCCATGGAGACGGCCCTCTCCGCCTGGGCGGGGACCTATGAGACGGCGCTGGCCTATCGGAACGTGCCCCAGAAACTGGACAAGGCCGATCCGGCCCAGGCGAAGCTGCTGGAGCAGGGTATGGAATACTACTACGCTCTCCGCCTGACCTATGGTCTGGAGCGGCAGGAGAGCTATGAGGGCGTGGACGCCAAGAGCGGCGCCCCCGTCCGGACGGAGAGCGGCAGCGTCCGGGAGCCTCTTTGCTATACGGACCTGGCGGGAAGCGGCGAGCAGGCCGACATCGAGAAGCTGGCGGAGTACGGCGTGGGGTATCGGACGGACAAGTTCCGCCCCGGCAAGACCATTACCCAGTGGGAGCTGGTGTGTCTGGTCTCCAGCCTCCGGGGCGGGGCCCTGGACCCGGAGGCCGTGGAGAAGGAAAACCGGGAGAGCGCCTATTACGAGTCCTACCGCTTGGGGCTCCTCCGTCCGGCGGAGCGGGACGACGAAGCCGTCCTCACCCGGGCGGACGTGGTGCGGATGCTGCTGGACGCCGCGGGCTACGGTCCCGCTGCCCGGCTGCGGGGCGTCTTTACCTGCGCGTACGCCGACAAGGACGCCATTCCGGCGGAGGAGCTGGGCTACGCCGCCCTGGCCCAGGCCCTGGGCATGGTTTCCAGCAGTTACGCCGGCACCCGGTCCGCCACTCGGGGAGAGGCGGCCTCCATGCTCTGCCGGGTGCTGGAGCGGGGAATGTGAACTGAGGGAAACGCGAAAGGGACTGCCGAAAGGCAGTCCCTTTTCTTCTATGTCTCACACGCTCAAAATTTCCGCCAGGGCCGTCAGGGCCTCCTCGGCGTCGCTCCCCTCGGCGCTGAGTTCCACCGGCCCGCCGTCCTGCATCAGAGAGAGGAAGCCCAGAAAGCTCTTCGCGTTGACGCTGTGCTCTCCCCGTGTGATGGAGATGTAACAGGAATAGCCGCTGGCCGCCTTGATGAAGCTGGTGGCGGTGCGGTCCAGAAGGTTTTCCGGGATTCGAACTTCAACTGTGCGTTTCATGTGCCCACTCCGTTTCCATGAGATAGTTGAAAATTAGTATACCATGCTTCTTGTCCCTTGCCAATTTTTATTAAATAAGTTTTAAGCGCAATCCGCATTTTTGTCGTCTCCTCAAAAAAGGCTCAGATTGGCGGGGCCGAAATTGTAAAAAATTCTTAATATTTTTGTCATGCCGAATGACGTAGGAACTTCGACGCGCGGAAAAAGCGCCGGGTATCCTCTCCCCGCCAGGAAACCGCCGCCGCCAGCGGCCCTGGGGGCGGTTCGGAGTGGGCGGATGTTTCGGAGAGGAGAGGGAAATGCTTCCCTTCCAGAGAAAATTTGAAAAAGGGCTTGACTTTGGGAAAAGCTCTGGTATAATAACTACT
>CAQVQZ010000250.1 GCA_948902155.1 uncultured Oscillibacter sp. | reverse complement strand
ACCGGAAACTCCCTGATTTTCAGACGTTTCCCGCATTTCGCAATCGGTACAGATTCATGATAAAAGGAGGAACGCACCATGCAAGAGCTGAAAGACCGCATCGTCAAAGAGGGCAAGGTCCTTCCCGGCAGCATCATCAAGGTGGACGGATTCCTGAACCACCGGGTGGACACCGTCCTGCTGGACCACATCGCTGAGGAATTCGGCCGGCACTTCAACATGGACGAGGTCACCGTCATCCTCACCGCCGAGGCCAGCGGCATCGCCTTGGCCGCCATCGTGGCCCAGCACTTCCAAAAGCCCATGATCTTCGCCAAGAAGGCCAAGAGCGACAACATCGAGGGCGGCTTGTACCAGAGCGACATTTTCTCCTATACATATAAAAAGAAAGTCACCCTCCTGGTCAGCAAGGAGTGGCTCCACGCCGGGGACCGGGTCCTGGTGGTAGACGACTTCATGGCCAACGGCGAAGCCATGCGGGGCCTGTGCGAGATCGTGGAGAAGGCCGGGGCCACCCTGGTGGGCATCGGCTGCGCCGTAGAAAAGGGCTTCCAGGGCGGCGGCGACAAGCTCCGCAAGGCCGGAGTCAACCTCAAATCCCTGGCCGTCATCGAGTCCGCCGAGCCCGGCAACATCGTCTTCCGGGAGGAGTGATTTTTTCTGCCCCGCAAAACCGCCCCGCCTCTTTTCTCGTCTTAGTCTATAGACAAATTCGAAAAGGAGGCATCCCCATGAAACGAATCCTGATCCCCCTGTGCCTGCTGGCCCTGCTGCTTCTTCCCGCCTGCCGGGGAGACGAGCCTGAAAGCTCCATGAGCGCCAAGCCCGTCCTCTACCTCTATCCGGAGGAGGAAACCCAGGTCACCGTCCGCCTGGACTACGACGGAACCCTGACCTGCACCTACCCCGCCTATGAGGACGGCTGGACCGTCACCGCCCAGCCCGGCGGCGCCCTGACGGACGCCTCCGGCCAAACCTACAGCTACCTCTATTGGGAAGGCGTCTCCCAAACCGAATACGACTTCTCCCAAGGCTTTTGCATCCCCGGCAAAGACACCGCCTCCTTCCTGGAGGACGCCCTGTCCCGCCTGGGCCTGACCCGCCGGGAGGCCAACGAGTTCATCGTCTACTGGCTTCCCCGCATGGAGCCGAACCCATACAACCTCATCGCTTTCCAGTCCGCCGCCTACACGGACCACGCCCGCCTGACCATCGCCCCGGAGCCGGACAGCCTTCTCCGGGTCTTCATGGCCTGGAAGCCCCTGGACGCCCCGGCGGAAATCCCGGCCCAAGAGCTCCCCGCCTTCACCCGCACCGGCTTCACCGCCGTGGAGTGGGGAGGCGCACAAACTTAATTAGGAATTAGGAATGAGGAATTAGGAATTGAGTGTCGCCAGCAGGGCGAGCCTCAAGAACCAAAAATTTCGAATTCCAAATTTCTCATTCCTCATTCAAAAGGAGTGTCCTTATGTCCCACCAAACCGTCATCATCCTGGATTTCGGAGGCCAGTACAACCAGCTCATCGCCCGCCGGGTCCGGGAGCAGGGCGTTTACTGCGAAGTGAAGCCCTATTCTACCCCCATCGAGGACCTGAAAGCCCTGTCTCCCATCGGCGTCATCTTCACCGGCGGGCCCAACAGCGTCTATGACCCCGCCGCCCCCCACGCGGACCCGGAGCTCTTCCGCCTGGGCGTGCCCATCCTGGGCATCTGCTACGGCTGTCAGCTCCTGGCCCACCACCTGGGGGGCCGCGTCGTCCCGGCCCAGAGCGATTCCGCCCGGGAATACGGCAAAACCCAGACGTTTTTCGACACCGGCTGTAAGCTCTTCCAGAACCTCCCCGCCGAAAGCGCCACCTGGATGAGCCACGGCGACTATATGGAGCAGGTCCCGGAGGGCTTTGCCCTCACGGCCCACAGCGCCGCCTGCCCCAGCGCCGCCATCGCCGACGAGTCCCGGAACTTCTACGGCGTCCAGTTCCACCCGGAGGTCAACCACACGGAGTACGGCGCGGCCATGCTCCGGAACTTTCTCTATGAGGTCTGCGGCGCGAAGGGCGACTGGACCATGGAGGACTATAAAAACACCGCCATCCGCCGCCTCCGGGAGAAGATCGGGGACGGAAAGGTCCTCCTGGCCCTCAGCGGCGGCGTGGACAGCTCCGTCGCCGCCGCCCTCCTGGCGGAGGCCGTGGGGAAGCAGCTCACCTGCGTCTTTGTGGACCACGGCCTCATGCGCCTGAACGAGGGCGACGAAGTGGAATCCGCCTTCCAGAAGTGGGACATCCAGTTTATCCGCGCCAACGCCGAGGCCCGCTTTCTGGAAAAGCTCTCCGGCGTCACGGAGCCGGAGGCCAAGCGGAAGATCATCGGCGAGGAGTTCATCCGGGTTTTCGAAGCCGAGGCCAAGAAGATCGGCAAAGTGGACTACCTGGCCCAGGGCACCATCTACCCCGACGTCATCGAGTCCGGCGCGGGAGACGCCGCCGTCATCAAGAGCCACCACAACGTGGGCGGTTTGCCGGATTACGTGGACTTCAAGGAAATTCTCGAGCCCCTGCGCCTTCTGTTCAAAGACGAGGTCCGCGCCCTGGGCCGGAAGCTGGACCTGCCGGAGTACCTGGTGACCCGCCAGCCCTTCCCCGGCCCCGGCCTGGCCATCCGGGTCATCGGGAACGTCACGAAGGAAAAGCTGGACATCCTCCGTCAGGCGGACTTCATCTTCCGGGACGAGATCGCCAAAGCGGGCCTGTCGGACAGCATGAGCCAGTATTTCGCGGTCCTGACCAACCTGCGTTCCGTCGGCGTCATGGGCGACGGCCGGACCTACGACTACACCCTGGCCCTGCGGAGCGTCACCACCAGCGATTTCATGACGGCGGACTGGACCCGCATCCCCTACGACGTCCTGGACCGCGTCAGCGTCCGGCTGGTCAACGAAGTCCCCCACATCAACCGCGTCCTCTACGACATCACCAGCAAGCCCCCGGCGACCATCGAGTGGGAATAAATTGATTTTTAGAGCGCGCACTATATATTGCGTTTGATGCGAA
>CAQVQZ010000249.1 GCA_948902155.1 uncultured Oscillibacter sp. | reverse complement strand
TGGGACATGTTGGAGAGGAAAACGCTCTTGGCCTTGCTGGCCCGGTTGGCCTGGGAGAGGGCGTCCTCCAGGAGGCTCTTTTTTTCCATCTCGGACCGGGTTTCCTCGTCTACGCTGCGGAAGCCGATGACCAGCTCCCTTGTATCCTTCCAGTCGCCGATGCGCACGGCCTTGATCTGGAAATAGCGGACTTCGTGATTGCAGATGGTCCGGTAATTGAGGTAGTACAACCCCCGCTCCTGAAGCTCATGGGCCAGGTTTTCATGGGTGAAGATACGGCGGAGCAGGTCCTGGTCGTCGACATAGACGCAGGTTTGTATGTATTCTTCCATGCTCTCCTCGATAGAGAATTCACCGAGGAAAAGCCGGTCCAATATGCCGTAGGGACAGGTGTGGGTCCGCAGGGAATGCCCGGTGCCGCTGTCCAGATCGAAGTAGCAGACCAGGTTGTAGTCGAGGCTCAGGGCCTGGACCAGCTCCTGATGGCGGCGCTCCTTGCGAAGCTGTTCCTCCCGCTCCAGCTGCTTCTGGGCGGTGCAGTCCAGAAGAAAGCGCTGATAGTACAGCTCCCCCTCCTCCTCAATCAAGCGCACGTTGCCCATAACGTGAAGCACGGCGCCGTCGGCATGGCGGACCCGGTATTCGATGCTGACGCTGTCCCCGGCTTTTTTCAGAGATTTGATGCAGCCCAGCAGCTTGCCCCGGTCCTCGTCGATGACGGAGGCGGCGATGGTGGCGAACCCGTCCCGGGACATGGCCTCCTGGGACTCATAGCCCAGAATTTCCAGCGCGGCCCGGTTGACGCTGATGATGCGGGACCCGTCCAGGTTGTGGCAGAGCACGCCGCAGTCCATTGTGGTAAAGAGGGTCTCCAGGGCCTGGTTTTCCCGGCGGAGCTCCTCCTCATAGGCCCGTTCCCTGGTCACGTCGATCGCCACGCCCACGGTGCCCATGACGCTACCGTCCACGTTATAGAGAGGGGACTTGTAGGTGGTCAGGGTCCGCAGCCCCTCGCCGGTCTGGATGATCTCGTCGGAGACACAGGTCTTCCGGGTCTCCATGACGATGCGTTCGGACTCGATGCATGCGGGGTCGTCGTGCTCCACGTCCCAGATGTAGGCGTGACCACGGCCCTGGACCTGGGCCTTGGTCTTGTTGACGGTCTGGCAGAAGCTGTCGTTGACCTTCTCATGGATGCCGTCCTTGGTTTTGTACCAGATGAGGTTGGGGACGGAGTTGATGGTGGTCTCCAGGAAATGGCTGGTTTCCCGAAGGTCCATGCGGTCCTTGCAGCCCCGCTGCCAGCGCTGGAAGCGGAACAGCAGCTCCTCGCCGGACATGGGCAGGGGCCAGATATCGGAAATATGAGAAAAGAGGTCCGTCAAGGCGGGGGTTTGCTCCCGCTCCGCCAGGACGATCAGCTCGCCCGGAGCGCCCGCCAGGGCGCGCACAGCCTCCCTGGCGTCCAGGCCGCCGGCGTCAAGGAAGATCACATCGGCCTGCGCGGCGGCGTCGGGGTCCGGCCCGCCGCATTCCGAGAACGCGTGGGTGAAGCCGTCCAGGGGCGCGGCCTGGCGAATCGGTTCAAAGAGGTCCTGCCGCCGGCCCATGAGGCAGAGCCGCAAATGGCAATGATACATAGGGTTTCTCCTCCAGTTGGGTGCGCAGTCGTAAGTGCCAAAGGGGGAAAACGCACATTCTACTAATTCTAATAATAACGTTTCCGCAGCCCGGTGTCAACCTAAATCGAGAGATCGGAGTGAGGAGATAGGAGATCGGAGATGTTGGGTGGGGGAAGTTTGATCGGGAACAGGTACTGTGCGGTCTCCCAGGTCAAGGGAAACTGTTCGTGGGATTATCGGTGGAATGTCCGGGTACGGGGCGTTTGCCGATGGTTCCAGAGATGTAGGGGCGGCTGTCAGCCGCCCGTTTTTCCGCAAATGCCAGGGAACTGGAGGACTTATGTCACCCTGGCAAGAAAAAGAGCCATGTCCTTCGGCTCAGCGTACCATCGCCGTGGCTCCCTTTTCGAGGCCTCCGCAAAATCCGCAGATTTTGCGGAGAGAGGAGGAAGGAATGGAGCGGGTGGAATCGTCGCCCTGCGGGCGGCGACGGAACAGAGCGGAATTTCTCCCGACGACGTGGCGGAAGGCTGTCGTAGGGACTTCCCTCCATTACCCGACTTACAATAGAAGAACATCCGCAGAGGATTCTTCCTACAGCAACTCCGCAATAGAAGGAACACTTTGCGGACAATCCCCACCTGGCTTCGCCGGGGCCCCTTTCCAAAGGGGCCTTTTTTCTTTTCTGAGTAAAACTCCGCAAGTGCCAAGGCTCTTTATCCTCCCCTTTTTCAAACCTCCTATTGGCACAACCTCCCAAATATGATACAATACCCCCAAGAATCCAAGGCCCTTCGGCCATGAAAGGAAGTCGGAACCATGAACGAGACATTAAACGTCCTAAAGACCCGCCGCAGCATCCGCAAATACAAGCCCGGCCAGCTCACAGACCAGGACCTGAACGCCATCCTGGAGGCAGGAACCTGGGCCCCCACGGCGAAAAACCTGCAAACCCCCGTGATGGTGGTCGTCCAGGACCGGGAGACCATCGCCCGCATGTCCGCCCTGAACGCAAAGGTCCTGGGCACGCCAAATGCGGACCCCTTCTTCGGCGCGCCCACCGTGGTGGTGGTCCTGGCGGACGGCGAGGCCAAAAACTGGCTCCAGGACGGCTCCCTGGTCATGGGGAACCTGATGAACGCCGCCGCGGCCATCGGCGTGGGCTCCTGCTGGATCAACCGGGCCATCGAGGTCTTCGACAGCCCGGAGGGCAAGGCGCTGCTCCGCCAGTGGGGTCTGCCCGAGACTCTGCGGGGCGTAGCCAACTGCATCCTGGGCTATCCCGACGGCCCCGCCCCGGCCCCCAAGCCCCGGAAAGAGGGCTGGATTGTCCGCCCGTAAAGGAGAGCCGCCATGAACGACGCCGTAAAACAGGTCACCCACGCCCAGAACATCCGCTATGACAAAGCCGCCGAGGCCCTCTATATCATCGACCAGAGCCTCCTGCCCAATGAGGAAGCG
>CAQVQZ010000248.1:1832-3090 GCA_948902155.1 uncultured Oscillibacter sp. | reverse complement strand
ATGGGCTGGGCCCCCTGGCTCAGGCCCTGGAGGGGCATCATGGCGAACTGCATCACGCTGGTCAGCACCGTCATGGCTCCCACCGCCACGTCCCCGCCGTACTTCAAGAGCGACGAGTTGAAGCACACGGCGATGAGGCTCTCCGTGGACTGCATGATGAAGGGGGACAGCCCCAGAGCCAGGCAGGGCAGAAAGACCTTGGGCCGGGGCCGGAGGTCCTGCTTCCGCAGCCGCCATTTCGTCCGGGGCCCGGTGAGAAAGCGGAGGACCCACGCGGCGGAAACCGCCTGGGAGAGGATGGTGGCCAGGGCCGCTCCCCGGACGCCCATGCCAAGCCCGAAGATGAAAATGGGGTCCAGCAGCGTGTTCAGCCCCGCGCCGATGAGGACGGTTTTCATGCTGACGGTGGTGAAGCCCTGGGCGGTGATGTAGGCGTTCATGCCCAGGGTCACCTGGACGAAGAGGGTGCCCAGGGAGTAGATTTTCATATAGTCCAGGGCATAGCCGATGGTGTTTTCGCTGGCGCCGAAGGTCCGCAGCAGGGGCTCCGCAAAGCCCTGAAACACCGCCGTCAGCACGGCGGCGGTCAGCACCAGCAGGGTGAAACTGTTGCCCATGATCCGCTGGGAGCCCTCCAGGTCCCCCCGCCCCTCCTGGATGGAGGCCCGGGGCGCGCCGCCCATGCCCACCAGCGCCGCGAAGGCGGAAATGATCATAATCACCGGCAGGCAGACCCCCACGCCGGTGAGGGCCAGGGCCCCCACGGTGTCCACCGGCTGCATGTGGCCGATGTAGACCCGGTCCACCAGGTTGTACAGCATATTCACAATCTGTGAGGTGATGGTGGGCAGGGCCAGGGAGAACAGCAGCCTGCTCACCTTCCCGCTGCCAAGGTCCACGCTTCTTTGATTCATGGCAAACGCTCCTTTTCCGCGCCCAGTTCCTCCGTCTCCCGCAGCACCCGCTCCAGCAGGTTCAGGAACACGGCCTGTTCCTCCTCCGTCAGCCCCGCCAGCAGCCGCCGCCCGCAGGCGGTCTGGACCGCCTGGGCCTCCCGGGCCAGGGGCGCGCCCTTTTCGGTAATTTCCAGGTGAATGATCCTCCGGTCCTCCCCGTCGGCCCGGCGGGCCAGGAGGCCCCGGCCCGTCAGAACCTCCACCGCCTGGGAAACCTGGGATTTCACAATTCCCCGCAGCTCCGTCACATCCCGGGCCGTATCCTGCAGATCGGAAGAGCACACGTCTGAACTCCAGTCACT
>CAQVQZ010000248.1:0-1822 GCA_948902155.1 uncultured Oscillibacter sp. | reverse complement strand
CCGTCCGCTCCAGCAGGGGGAGAAACTGCCGGTCGTAGTATTTCCCAAATTTTCGGGGCAGGCGGATCAATTGGGCAATGGTAAGCATGCCCCGCCTCCTTTTTTGTTCTTTTTTAAACCGTTCTATTTAGAACTATATAAATATAGCACAGCGCCCCGCTCCTGTCAAGAGAGGGCCGCAAATTTGACAAACATGGATTTCTGTGCTAGAATCTGCTTTCAAATCGGCGGAATGCCGGATAGGGGCGGATTTTTTGCCGGGCAAGGCGGTTTGACGCAGGAATCCCTGACGGATTTCCAGGCAGATCAACGCCGTCCCGGCGGAAAAACGTCCCCGGACGGTGTTTTGACGGTTCTAGGGTCTGTTCACATAAACCAAATGTGCGGATTTCCGAGGAAATGTTTGCCGGAAAGACGTGCGTTTGGGCTGATGGAAACAGGCCCCAAAACAGGCAGCCGGGACCGCCGGTTTCAGGGAACCCCTTCCGCTCTTCTTCTGGAATTCCCCGGCGGCTTCCCCGGCCGGAATCTGCGCCGCTCCCCTATCCCGCCCCCTATGAATCCGAGGAGGTACATTTTGAACATCGAACAGATTAAACGCAATGGAATCGATATCGCAGTGGTTTCCAGCGGCGAAACCGTCATCACCGACGCCCGCTCCGCCTTGGACCTGGCCATGTCCGTCAAGTACGAAACCGGCGCGTCCAGAATCGCCGTCGACAAGCGGGCCGTATGCGAGGACTTCTTTATCCTCAGCACCGGCGTCGCAGGCGAGGCCCTGCAAAAATTGATCAATTACCACATAAAAGCCGCCTTTTACGGCGATTTTTCCCGCTACACCAGCAAGCCGCTGCGGGACTTCATCTATGAATCCAACTGCGGCAAGGACTTTTTTTTCGTCTCCTCCCAGGAGGAGGCCATCCAAAAACTGACGGAGGCGCCCTAGAGTCTGCTTTAAAACCGGCTCTGGGAGCGGCGCGCAGATTCCATGCTTCAGAAGGCGGCCGCCCGGATCGGGCGGCCGCCTTCCTGGTGACGGTCTATATTTCCCCGGCGGCGCGGCGGAGGGCGGATTCCCCCCTCACTTCATCAGTCCGCACACCAGATCGGTATACCCCGAGGGATCGTCCAGGGGCAGGCCCGCGATCAGCAGCGCCTGGTTGTACAGCAGGGCGGCGTAGGTCCTCGCCTTTTCCGGATCCGCCTCCACCGCGGCCTCCAGAGCCTGGAAGGCCGGGTGGTCCACATTCAGCTCCAAAATGCGGTCCGCCTTGAGGGGCGCGTCCGGCTGGACGGCCTGGAAGTATTTCTCCATTTCAAAGCTCAGTCCTTCCCCGGCGGTGAGGCAGACGGGGTGGGACTTCAGCCGGGCGCTGGCCTTGACCTCCTTGACGGAATCCCCCAGGACTTCCTTGACGAAGTCGAAGGCGGCCTTGTGGGCCTCGGCCTCTTCCTCGGCCCTCTTTTCCGCGCCCTCCTCGAGCTCCTGGTCCAGGACGGGGCGGAATTCCTTGTCCTTGTAAGTCCGCAGGGTCTGGGCGCAGAACTCGTCCACCTCCTCGGTGAAGTAGAGAATCTCCGTGCCCGCGTCCCGCAGCCCCTCGGTCTGGGGGAGCTTGTCGATCTTGTCCGCAGTCTCTCCGGCGGCGTAGTAGATATACTTCTGGTCCTCCCGCATCCGGGAGACGTACTCGTCCAGGGTGACGGGCTTCTTCTCCGTGGAGGAGTAGAACAGCAGCAGGTCCTGGAGGAGCTCCTTGTGCCGCCCGTACTCGTTCACCACGCCGTACTTGAGCTGGCGGCCGAAGTTCTTCCAGAAGGT
>CAQVQZ010000247.1 GCA_948902155.1 uncultured Oscillibacter sp. | reverse complement strand
ATGATCTGGCCCGTGGACAGCACGCAGATCAACAATTCCTTCGGCGACCGGGCGAAGCCCGGCGGGGAAGGCGTCGTGACCCACACCGGCGTGGATATCGGAGGCATGGAGCAGGGGACCCCCATCTACGCCGCCGGAAGGGGAACGGTCAAGGAGGCCGGATTCAACGCCGAGGACGGCAATTTCGTCCGCATCGACCACGGAAAAGGCCAGGAGACCTTCTATGCCCACTGCGACAGCCTCCTGGTGAAAACCGGCGACGAGGTGATGGGCGGCCAGACCATCGCCACCATAGGCAGCACCGGCCAATCCACCGGGCCCCACCTGCACTTTGAGTTCCTGGTGAACGGCGAAAGCGTGGACCCGCTGGAGATGCTGAAGTCTGGTCAGGAGATGGGCCGGACAGAAAACCAGTCCGCAGTGCGGAAGGAAGATACGCAACTGAAAGAGATGGAGCGTTATTATGAGGCTGGCAGTTTGCCGCTGTTTGAGATCACGTTTCCCCGGCTGGATGAAAATGCTCAGAAGCAATGGCTCGAAAAAATCTATGCGGATGGCGACTTTGCCTTCTTCTCGGTCGCCATACGCTGGCTTGACAAAAATTCCGCTTTGTTTACCGACTTTACCGAAAAAGTATATGCCGCTGGAGATATGGCGTTTTTCTCCGTTTTGACGGACCGCATGGGCGAAGCGGAGCTGAAACTTTGGCTGGACAGGGCTTTGGAAGATGGAAACTGGGCATTTCAATCCATTCTCTCTGATAAACTGGACCGGGGCGGGGAATTTGACGAGCTGAAAGAAAAGCAGGAAAACGAATGGGAAAAAGCGCGGGCGGCGGGGTATCAAGCGGCCGGCGTTGTAGTGGATGGAAAGGACTATTATTACCAGGGACAACTGGTGGATGTTTTTCTGGATGCCCGCCCAAACAAATCCTTTTACACACTGAATATGAATCCAAAGGGAACCGTCAGCATTAAAATCGTTCGAGGGGACGATGGACAGATTGAAAGCGTCGACAACCTGACGGAAGCAGAGCTGGAGGAATTGCTTGGTTAAAGAAAGCGGAAAGGCCCAGAAGCAGGGCTTCCCCAACGCCAACGGCAGTCAGTTCATCGACCGGGGCCCTCATTTTGAGACCATCGAGGAAGCGCAGGAGGCCATGCGCAATGGCCCGGTGCAGCAGTGACCGGCGAAGGCCGCCCCATCTGGGGCGGCCTTTTCGCGCCGCCGGGGGGAATCCGCTGCTGTTCTCCCGCAGCCGCGCAGGCCGAAGGGGAGCGGGCGATTGATCATCGCCCCCTGCATTCGCGGTTCTATCGGCAGAGCGCGCCCAAGATTGGATTGCAAAAGATTCCCCGCCATGATAAACTAATTTCCACAAACAACCCATCCAAACACCGAGTGCATCCCCCAAAATCCCTTCCGGAAAGGAGTGGTCCCCATGCCGATCTGCGGCGCTATCCTCGTCCCCCATCCTCCCATCCTCCTCCCCACGGTAGGCCGCGGGCGGGAGCAAGAGGCCCAGGCCACCCTGGACGCTTACCGCGCCGCCGCCCGGCGGGCCGCGTCCTGGGAGCCGGAGGTCCTCATCGTCGCTTCGCCCCACACCACGCTGTACTCCGACTATTTCCACATCTCCCCCGGCGAGGGGGCTTCCGGGAACATGTCCCCCTTCGGCGCGCCCCAGACGGCGCTGGACGTCCGGTACGACGCGGCCCTCCGGGACGCGGTCATCCGCCGGGCCGAAGCCGCCGACATCCGGGCCGGGACCCTGGGCCAGCGGGACCCGGCCCTGGACCACGGGACCTTTCTGCCCCTCTATTTCCTCCGGGAGGCGGGGGTCGGCTGCCCCATCCTGCGGATCGGCCTCTCCGGCTTTTCCCCCATGGAGCACTACCGGCTGGGGCAGTGCATCGCCCAGGCAGCGGAGGACCTGGGCCGCCGGGCAGTCTTTGTGGCCAGCGGGGATCTGTCTCACAAATTGAAGGAGGACGGCCCCTATGGCTACGCCCCGGAGGGCCCCGTCTTCGACCGGAAAGCGGCCCAGGCTATGGCGGAAGGGGATTTCCTCCAATTCCTCGTCATGGACGCCGGGCTGTGTGAAAAGGCGGCGGAGTGCGGCCTCCGGTCCTTCCAGATCATGGCCGGGGCCTTGGACGGCCTGGCCGTGAAGCCGGAGCTGCTCAGCTACGAGGGGCCCTTCGGCGTGGGCTACGGCGTGGCGGTTTTCGAAACCGCCGGACAGGATGAAAGCCGCCGCTTTGCCCGGCAGTGCGAGAAAGCGGAGCGGGCCCGCCTGGCGGAGCGGAAAGCCGCCGAGGACCCCTGGGTCCGGCTGGCCCGTCTGGCCCTGGAAACCTACGTCCGCACCGGGAAACGCCTGGAGTCCCTGCCGCCGGACCTGCCCGGAGAGCTGACTGACCATGCCGCCGGGGCCTTCGTCTCCCTCCACGCCCACGGGCAGCTCCGGGGCTGCATCGGCACCACCGGGCCCACCACCCCCAGCGTGGCCTTGGAGATCGTCCGGAACGCCGTCTCCGCCGGGACCCGGGACCCCCGCTTCCTCCCGGTGAACGAGGGGGAGCTGGACCGCCTGGAGTACAGCGTGGACGTGCTGGGCGAGCCGGAGCCGGTGGACTCCCCCGCCGGGCTGGACGTGAAGAAATACGGCGTCATCGTGTCCTGCGGCGGGCGGCGGGGGCTGCTGCTGCCGGACCTGGACGGCGTGGACTCCGTGGAACAGCAGATCGGCATCGCCCGGCAGAAGGGCGGCATCGGCCCCACAGAGCGCTATTCCCTGGAGCGGTTCGAGGTGGTGCGGCATCTATGAGCGTCGTCTGTGAGCTGTGCTTCCACCACTGCCGCCTGGAGGAGGGCCGGACCGGCCTCTGCCGGGCCAGGGCCTGCCGGGGCGGGGCCGTCGTGCCCCTGAACTACGGAAAGCTCACCAGCCTGGCTTTGGACCCCATTGAGAAAAAGCCTCTCCGGCGCTTCCGCCCCGGAAGCCTCATTCTCTCGGCAGGCAGCTTCGGCTGCAACCCAATGTCATTAAGTTAGAGGATGCAGTTCAATAAAGGTATAAAGGAGAAGGTTTT
>CAQVQZ010000246.1 GCA_948902155.1 uncultured Oscillibacter sp. | reverse complement strand
ATAGATTTTGGGATCAAATGTTCATCCAATTATTTCCTGTAGACACTATCTAAAGCTCCTCTAAAAACCCCCGTTATTCAGGCAGCTTTAAGGGAGGACTTTTTGCCTCAAGAAAGTATATTCTTTAAGCAATGCAAACGCATTGCTCTGGAGCCGAATAGGGGCATGAACGATTTGATAAACTTGACCGACACCCCAATGCTGTACCCCTGAGCTACAGAGTAGAAAATACCCCCTGGTGCGGGAACAGAACCGTTCCCGTATCAGGAGGTATTTTATATTCAAAACACTGCCTTCCCGCCGGTGCCCTCAATACCCGATAATCAGCCCCTTCTCCATGGCATAAAAGCTGGTCAGCCCCCGGCAGGGGAACAGCTCCACGCTCTTTACCGGCAGGTCCTTCAGAATCTGCTCCTTCAGCTTCAGCGCCCCAGGCAGGTTCTCACAGTGGCAGATCACGACCTCCGCCCCCGTGCAGTCCTTGCTGTCCTTCATCAGCGCCGTGATCGTCTGATACGTCTTCTGCTCCCCCCGGGCCTTGCCCGCCACGTGGATGGTCCCCTGGGGCGTGGCGTCGGCGATGACGTGGATGCCCAGGGAGTGGAGCAGCGTCCCCACCAGGGGGCGCATCCGGCCGTTTTTGATCAGGTTGTCGAAGTTCTCCAGGGTGAAGCAGGTCCGCAGGGCGGCCTGGTACAGCCGCAGCTGGGCGCAGATCTCCTCAAAGTCCCCGCCCGCCTCCAAAAGCGTTTTGGCCCGGCGGATCAGCAGGATCATGGCCCCGGCGGTGGCCTTGGAGTCGATGACGCAGATTTCCTTCTCCGGATGCTCCTCCAGGGCCATCTCCCGGCCCAGCACCGCCGCGTTGTAGGTCCCGGACAGGTTGGCGGAGATCGTGAAGCACACCACCCGGTCCCCCTTCTCAAACGCCTTGGCAAAGGTGGCGGGGGAGGGGCAGGCGGTGGAGGCGGCGGTCTTCTCCTGGGCCATAGCCCCCAAGAGCTGGGGAATCTCCAGGCCGTCGTTGTCGATAAACTCCCGCTCTCCCACCTGGAGGCGCAGGGGCACCGTCTCGAAGAGGACGCCGTCCCCCTGGAAATCGCTGGTCCGCAGGTCGCAGCTGCTGTCGCTCACAATACTACAAATCATGTAAAACACCCCATAATATGGTTTTGAATATCATGTGTAGTGTTATCATACCGGATTCTGCCGCCGTTGTCAACCTGTAAACGGAAAAAACCGCTGGAATTTTTGTCCGGGCGGGGCCTCCGCCGCCTCCGGACCGTAAGGGGAATTTTTTCGGGAAGTCGGCAGTTAACATAACAGTGTTGATAACTCTGTGGATAATGTGAAAAACTCTGTCCCTGGAAGGGATTCCCCAGGTGGCCGGGGCGTTATGAAAAAAGTAACAAAAGTAACATTTCTTCGAAAAACCGCCTTCCAGGCCGGGAAAGGGCGGGAAACGGCTTCCAGACGGTCCTTTGGCCGGGAAAGACTTGAACCGCAGGGCTTTTTATGGTATAATTGAGCAGTTTCAAGATGCAGGCGCGGACCGGAGGGCATCCACAATCCCTTGTGCCGCCTGCGGACTGGACCGATTCCCGGCGAACCCCGCCGGTTTGGGAGGAACTATGACGAAAAAACAGGATTACGGCAACGACAGCATTTCCGCCCTGAAGGGCGCGGACCGGGTCCGGAAGCGGCCCGGCGTCATTTTCGGCTCCGACGGCCTGGACGGCTGCGAGCACGCGGTGTTCGAGATTTTGTCCAACTCCATCGACGAGGCCCGGGAGGGCCACGGGACCGCCATCACCGTCACCCGCTTTCAGGACCACAGCGTGGAGGTGGAGGACGCGGGCCGGGGCTGCCCCGTGGACTGGAACGAAAAGGAACAGCGCTGGAACTGGGAGCTGGTGTTCTGCGAGCTCTACGCCGGCGGCAAATATGATAATGTATCCGGCGACAACTACGAATATTCCCTGGGCCTCAACGGCCTGGGCTCCTGCGCCACCCAATACGCCTCCCGGTACATGGACGTCACCGTGTGGCGGGACGGGTTCGAGTACCGCCTCCGCTTCGAACGGGGAGAGATCGTAGGGGAGCTGGAGAAGAAGCCCCTGCCCAAAAGCCAGGCGAAAAAGACCGGCACCCGGACCCGGTGGCTGCCGGACCTGGACGTCTTCACCGACATCGCTATCCCGGCGGAGTATTTCTCCGACGTGATGCGGCGGCAGGCGGTGGTCAACGCGGGCATCGTCTTCCACTTCCGCAACGAGACGGAGGCGGGCCGGTTCGAGGAATCCCAGTTCCTCTATGAGAACGGCGTCGCCGACTACGTGGCGGAGAAGGCCGGGGAGGGGAGCCTGACCTCCCCCGCCTTCTGGCAGGCGGAGAAGAAGGGCCGGGACCGGGCCGACAAGGCGGAATACAAGGTGAAGCTGTCCGCCTCCTTCTGCTTCTCCAACAAGGTGAACCTGGTGGAGCACTACCACAACTCCAGCTGGCTGGAGCACGGCGGAAGCCCTGAGAAGGCCAGCCGCTCCGCTTTCGTCTCCGCCATCGACAAATACCTCCGGGACCAGGGGAAGTACCAGAAGAACGAAAGCAAGGTCACCTGGGCCGACGTGGAGGACTGCCTGATTCTGGTCACCAGCAACTTCTCCACCCAGACCAGCTACGAGAACCAGACCAAGAAGGCCATCACCAACAAATTCATCCAGGAGGCCATGACGGAGTTCCTCCGGACCAACCTGGAAATCTACTTTATCGAAAACCACTTCGACGCGGAGAAGATCGCGGAGCAGGTGCTGCTGAACAAGCGCAGCCGGGAGAAGGCCGAGGAGGCCCGGCTGAACATCAAGAAGAAGCTCAGCGGCAGCGTGGACATCGCCAACCGGGTCCAGAAGTTCGTGGACTGCCGGACCAAGGACGTGGACCGCCGGGAAATCTACATCGTGGAGGGCGACAGCGCCCTGGGCAGCGTGAAGCTGGCCCGGGACTCGGAGTACCAGGGCATCATGCCCATCCGGGGCAAAATCCTCAACTGCTTAAAAGCGGACTACGCCCGCATCTTCAAGAGCGAGATCATCACGGACCTCATCAAGGTCCTGGGCTGCGGCGTGGAGG
>CAQVQZ010000245.1 GCA_948902155.1 uncultured Oscillibacter sp. | reverse complement strand
TAATTTCATCCCTTTATTATAGCACAACCCAACTTATGTGAACAGTCCCTAGGAGGGACTAGTTGGTAAACTGCCCAGCGCAATTCGAATCCCTCCTTCTCCGCCAAAGAATGGAGTCCCTTGTACCGCAATGGTTACGAGGGGTTCTTTCTTTTTTGCTTTCCGATAATCTCAGCAATTTTTGGATAATTTTAGGCCACATGATTTTGGAGGATAAAATCCCGAATCAGGAGGCCAAAAATGAAAAAAATTACCATGTATTCCCAAACCAACGCATCTGTACAAGAATATTTTCGTCAGTATTTAATCTCCGGCAGCGCAAGAGGGCTTTCCGAAGCAACCTTAAAAACCTATCAAGGTCATTTTAACAGCTTATCTAAATTTCTGGATATGTCAGTCCTTCTCTCCTCTCTTACAAAGGCAGATGTTGAGCGGGCCGTTGTCTCCATGCGGAAAAAGGAATTGTCTCAAAATTCAGTTGCAAGCTATATGAATTTAAGGCATTTATCGGCTGGTGTAATACAGAGGGTTTCTGCAAACTCACACTTCCAAACTTCAAGCCCAATGAAACGGTCAAGGAGACTTATACCGATCAGGAGTTATCAGCACTTCTTAAAAAGCCCGCCCCTGAATGTTCTTTCCTGAGTTTCGAAATTGGATTATCATTCAGTTTTTGCTCAACTGCGGCTGTAGGGCGGCAATCATTTGCAATATCAAAAAATTGATTGTCTATGCCTTAATAGTATTTCAGGGCAGCCGGGGCTTCCGGCAGACTTCCAGCCAATAACGAAGGAATATCGCCATCGTAGAGCGGTAGCTTTTCGCTCATAGCGGCTTTCCCCGTACCCCTTATTATTGTGTTATGTCATATTCCACCGCCGTGTGTGGAAACATAGTCAACCTTTTTCCAAGTTTCTTAAAAATTTCTCCCTGTATGGCTTTCCGGCCTTCCACATATACTATACAAAGCAATTTCCGGCTGAAATGCCTCAAGAAAGGAGAATCTTATGGAATCCCACTATCCCTTCACCCTGCCGCCCCTGCCCTACGGCTACGACGCCCTGCTGCCGGAGGTCGGGGAGCGGACGCTGCACTTCCACCATGACAAGCACTTTGCCACCTACGTGGAGAACCTGAACAAGCTCCTGGAAAAGCACCCCGCCGCCCAGTCCTGGCCCCTGGAGAAGCTGGTCCAGGAATGGCCCTCCCTGCCGGAGGACATCCGCCAGGGCGTGCGGAACAACGCCGGAGGCGTCTATAACCACGACCTCTATTTCAAGACCCTGGCCCCCGGCGCGGCCTCCTCCCCCTCCGGACCCCTGGAAGCCGCCGTGTCCAAGGGTTTCGGGGACCTGGACGGCCTGAAAAACGCCCTGAAGACCGCGGCCCTGGGACAGTTCGGCTCCGGCTGGGCCTGGCTGGTCAGCGACGGCGAAGGACGGCTGTCCGTGGTAAAGACCCCCAACCAGGACACGCCCCTGCCCCTGGTCCCCCTGCTGCTGTGCGACGTGTGGGAGCACGCCTATTACCTGGACTACCAGAACCGCCGGGGGGACTACTTCGACGGCTGGTGGCGGAAGGTGGACTGGCCCGGCATCTCCCGGACCTACGCCTCCCTGGTGGAAAACCGCCCGCTGATGGCGGACTGACGGGGAAACAGAAAAGCGCCCGGAAGCGTTTCGGCTTCCGGGCGCTGCTGTTCAATGTTCCGGCGGAGGGTCCGGCTGGGGGTGGAAATGGGCCCAGACCGCCCCGGCGGCGTTCCGGGGCAGGACCGCCGCCAGGGCTTCCACGTCCGCCTCCCGGATGGCCTTGATGGTGCCGAAATGCTTGCGCAGCTCCTCTTTCCGCTTGGGACCCAGGCCGGGGATGCCGTCCAGGGCGGAGCGGGTGGCGCTTTTGCTGTGGCTCTCGTGGTGGTAGGTGATGGCGAAGCGGTGGGTTTCCTCCTGAATCTGCCCGATGAGGGAGAACACCGCCTGATTTCCCACGATGCCGATCTCCCGGCCGTCGGGAGTCACCAGGGCACGGGTCCGGTGGCGGTCGTCCTTCACCATGCCGAAGATGGGCGCTGTCACGCCAAATTCCTCCGCCACGCCCAGGGCCGTCTGGGCGTGGGTGACGCCGCCGTCGATGAGGAACACGTCCGGCAGGGGCAGAAATTTCTCGTCGCCGTCCGCCGCCCGCTGGAGGCGGCGGCGCAGGACCTCCCGCATGGAGGCGTAGTCGTCGGGCTTGCCCTCCAGGTCCTTGATGCGGAAACGGCGGTAGGCGCTCTTCAGGGGCCTTGTACCGCTGTAGACCACCATGGAGGCCACGATGTCGCTGCCTCCGGTGTTGGAGATGTCGAAGGACTCCAGCCGCTTCGGGGGCGCGGGGAGGTCCAGCATTTTCGTCAAGAGCTCCAGGGTGTGGGCCACCCGCTCCTCGGCGGTGGTGGCCCGTTCCGCCTCCTCGGCGGCGTTCCGCTGGGCCAGGCGGCGGAGCTCCTCCTTCTCCCCCCGCTGGGGGACGTGGACCCAGACCTTGTGCCCTGCCCGCTTGGTCAGGACCTGGGAGAGGTTTTCGCAATAGCCCTCCGTCTCGAAGGGCAGGAGGATCTCGTGGGGCAGGATGGCCCTGGGCAGGTAATACTGGGCCGTCAGGGCGGAGAGCATTTCCTCCTGGCCCTCCTCCATGGGGGCGGTGAACAGCTCCGTTTCCCGCCCGGCCAGATTGCCGTTTTCCATGTGGAGGATGGCATAGCAGCACTTCCCGGCTCCCCGGTAGAGGCCCCAGATGTCCGTGTCGGCGCAGAGCCCGGCAATGACGGTCTGCTTTTTGCTCAGGGCGCTGATGGCGTTGATGCGGTCCCGGAGGGCCGCGGCCTGCTCGAAATGCAGGGCCTCCGCCTCCGCCTCCATCTCCCCGGTCATGTCCCGGAGGAGCTCTTTGGCCTTGCCCTCCAGCATCTGCCCGGCCTGGCGGATGCGGCGGTTGTACTCCTCCGCCGTCATCTCCGGGCGGCAGAAGCCGTCGCAGCGGCCCATGTGGAAGTTCAGGCAGGGCCGCTCGGCCCCGATGTCGCGGGGGAACTTCCGGTTGCAGGTGGGCAGGCGCAGGGCGGCGCACACCGCGTCCAGGGCCTGCCGGGTCT
>CAQVQZ010000244.1 GCA_948902155.1 uncultured Oscillibacter sp. | reverse complement strand
CCCACGTTGGGGAAGCCGATGAGGCCCACGTCCGCCAGGAGCTTCAGCTCCAGGACGACGTCGTGGCTCTCCCCCGGCAGTCCCGCCTTGGCGAAGCGGGGGACCTGGCGGGTGGGGGTGGCGAAGTGGCTGTTGCCCCAGCCGCCCCGGCCCCCCCGGCAGAGGACGAAGGGCTCGCTTCCGCTCATATCGGCCATGATCTCCCCGGTTTCCGCCTCCCGGACCAGGGTGCCCCGGGGGACCCGGATGGTGAGGGACCGGCCGTCCCTCCCGGACTTCCGGCCCCCCTGGCCGTCGGCGCCGTTTTCGGCGGCGTATTTGCGCTTGTAGCGGAAGTCCATCAGGGTGGACATGTGGTCGTCCACCTGGAGGATGATGGAGCCGCCCCGGCCGCCGTCCCCGCCGTCGGGGCCTCCGGCGGCCACGTATTTTTCCCGGTGGAAGGCGATGGCGCCGTTGCCGCCGGAGCCGGCGCGGACGGTGATTTTTGCTTTATCGATAAATCCTGATGGCATTTGGAATCTCCTTTTTCCCAAAAGAGGGGGGTTGTACTCGCCCTTCGGGCGGGGCGGATTGGTGGTCAGCGATGGCTGGGCAATGCACCCCCCATTCTCTCTTTTGCGAAAAGAGAGAATGCGCCGTGCACGGTGGAAGAGAGAAAACGGGGGCGCGCAAGCAGTGCCTCCGGTTCCAGGCATGTCTCCAGCCCGCGGCGTGGATTGAGCGGGGGTTTTGGCGGTCATCGAATCGCCTGTCCTCCTCTTTCCGCTGCCGCTAGTCTTCCCCAAACGGCAGAGGCTCACGCCCCGCCAGCTGATCTAGGGTCACCTTGAAATAGTCCGCGAAGGTGCAGAGCGTGGAAAGAGTCGGTTCATTTTCTCCCGTCTCATAACGCCGATAGGTGCTATAGGAAACGCCGCAATGCACGGCTACAACTTCCTGACTTAGATGTTGGTTTTTCCGACACGCTTTTAAATTTTCAGAAAAATTTTTCATAATTTCCCCGTTCTCTCTTGACAGCTCAATTTTAAGCGACTATACTAAAATCATTCAATATTGAGCGTCCTTTGGAGGGCGATTTTATGACCGACCTTATCAACCATCTTTTTTTCTACTCCGAGGACCACCGTGTTCCTCAGTGTTTGGAGACTTCGGAGTACCAGCGGACCGTATGCAGTTTGGAACGGGACTGGACCGGATTCCGGGCCTCTTTGACGGCGGAGCAGGACCGACGTCTGGAGGACCTGCTGTCCCGGCAGATTACCGTCAAGCTCACCGAAGAGCAAGCGGTTTTCCGCTCCGCCCTGTCCATAGGCATCACCCTAGGCCGCCTGTAGGAGCCGCGGGGAGCAGAACCCGCCCCTACCGCCAGGTTAGCGGCAGCGGAAAGAGAAGGGCAGACGATTCTTCAACCGCCAAAGCCCCCGCCCGCACCACGCCGCGGACTGGAGACATGCCTGGAACCGGAGGCACTGCTTGCGCGCCCCCGTTTTCTCTCTTCCACCGTGCACGGCGCATTCTCTCTTTTCGCAAAAGAGAGAATGGGGGGTGCATTGCCCAGCTATCATCATAGCTGCATTCCTCCCCGCCCGAAGGGCCGGAAAAATCCCCCCTGCCCGTCAGGGCGCAAACCCCTCCTCAAACAGCGCCCGGGTCTCCGGGCTCATTTTCCGCACAAAGCCGCTGAGGGACGCCGGGGTGGGCAGACCGTCCTTGTTCAGCTTCAGGGGCTTCTCCCTGGACCTGGACGGCCCGAACCGCAGCGCGGGTATCACTTCCGCCGGCAGGGGCCGGGCACAAATGGCGCTTCCCCGCCCGCTGGCCGCCAGCTCCGCGCAGCAGGTCTGGGGCTCCTGGTGGCGCCGGTGCGGCCGATCCATATAATGGGCCTGGGTGTAGACCCTTATCAGGTCCTGGGGCAGGGCCTCGCCCCGTTCCAGCCGTGTCCCGTCGGACAGGGCGAAGACGGAATGGGTGAAATCCAGCTCCCGCCCGTCCAGCAGGTTTTCCGCCCCCCGGCCCGTCCGCTCCAGGGCCATGCCCCGGGGGACCACCGCCCCGGCGGGGCGGCCCACCTCCCGCATGAGGTAGTCCAGGGCGGGTTCCACCCGCTCCACCTCCAGCCGGGCCATGACGCACAGCGTCCCGCTTTGAATGGAGACGGGGTAAATCACATCTCCCGGCTTCACCGCCGCGATGGAGGGCATCTTCGTGTGGGGCCCCCCGTAGATCACGGAAAGCGGCCCAATGTCCTTGGCCCGCTCCAGATTCCGGACATGCTCCTTGGACCAGAATGTCACATAGCCCGCCATGGCGGCTCCTCCTCTCCCGCAGCTTGAAAAAAGGGCCCGGACGGGAAGTCCAGGCCCTTTCAAAACGCTTACTCGGCCTCGTAAACAGAAACCTGCTTGCGATCCTTGCCCAGCCGCTCGAAGCGGACCGTGCCGCTGGCGGTGGCGAACAGGGTGTCGTCGCTGCCGCGGCCCACGTTCACGCCGGGGTGGATGTGGGTGCCGCGCTGGCGGACCAGGATGTTGCCGGCCAGGACGAACTGTCCGTCGGCCCGCTTGGGGCCCAGGCGCTTGGCCTTGGAATCGCGGCCGTTCTTGGTGGAGCCGCCGCCCTTCTTGTGGGCGAAGAACTGTAAACCAATGCGAATCATGTCAGGGACCATCCTTTCTGATAGAGTTTCCAGAGGCGTCAGTCCGCCTCCAAGACTTCGATATTCTCCGGGTACTCGTCGTGAAGCATGGCGAAATAGAGCATCAGCCCCGTCAGAAGGCTCTGGCAGGTGCTCTCCGCCCCGGGGGCCAGCCCGCCGGGAAGGCGCAGGGAAACCAGCGCCTTGCGCTCGTCCACCCGCACCGCGGCGGCGAGGCCCAGCACGTCGTTGACGGTGGCCTCCACCAGGGTGACCGCGGCGGTGACGGACGCGCAGAGGAGATCCTCCCCCGCCGCGGCCCAGCCGCTGTGGCCCCTGGCCTCAAAGCCGGTGATCCGGCCGCCCTCGGTGTAAAATGTGACCCGGGTCATGCTCAGACGGAGATCTTGCCGATCTCGACCTTGGTATAGGGCTGGCGATGGCCCTGACGCTTGCGGTAGCCCTTCTTGGGATTGTACTTGAAGATGCGGATTTTCTTGCCCT
>CAQVQZ010000243.1 GCA_948902155.1 uncultured Oscillibacter sp. | reverse complement strand
CCGGCGACGTGGTCATCCTCCTGGGAGGCCGCACGGGCCGGGACGGCATCGGCGGAGCCACCGGCTCCAGCAAGAGCCACAACGCCAAATCCCTCCAGACCATGGCCAGCGAGGTCCAGAAGGGCAACGCCCCCGAGGAGCGCAAGATCCAGCGCCTCTTCCGGGACGGGAACGTCACCCGCCTCATCAAGCGCTGCAACGATTTCGGCGCGGGCGGCGTCACCGTCGCCATCGGCGAGCTGGCGGACGGCCTGACCATCGACCTGGACGCGGTGCGCAAGAAGTACGACGGCCTGGACGGCACGGAGCTTGCCATCTCCGAGAGCCAGGAGCGCATGGCGGTGGTCGTGGCCCCCGAGGATACGGAGAAATTCATCGCCGCCGCCAGGGCCGAGAACCTGGAGGCCTATCCGGTCGCCATGGTGACGGAATCCCCCCGCATGGTCATGCGCTGGCAGGGGGAGACCATCGTGGACCTGAGCCGGGACTTCCTGAACTCCAACGGCGCGGTAAAGCACGCAGAAGTCTTTGTGCCGCCCCATGATAACGCCGCCTTTTCCAAAGTAGTGGAGGACCGTTTCCGCTCCTATGAGGAAATGGCCTCCAGTCTCACCTGCGCCAGCCGTCAGGGATTGGTGGAGCGCTTTGACTCCACCGTCGGCGCGGGCACGCTTCTTATGCCCTTCGGCGGTAAATATCAGAAGACTCCCGCGCAGGTCATGGCGGCGCTTCTTCCGGTACTGCCCGGACAGGAAACGGAACAGGGCAGTGTCATGGCCTGGGGCTGTGACCCGGAAACGTTGTCCGTCTCCCCCTTCTACGGGGCCTATCAGGCCGTGGAGGACTCCATCACCAAGCTGGTGGCCGCCGGCGCGGACTACCGCAAGGTCTATCTCACCTTGCAGGAATACTTTGAAAAGCTCCACACGGACCCCAAACGCTGGGGCAAGCCCTTCGCCGCTCTGCTGGGAGCCATGAACGCGCAAATGGACTTCGGCGCGGCGGCCATCGGCGGCAAGGATTCCATGTCCGGTTCTTTTCTGGATATGGACGTGCCGCCTACGCTGATTTCCTTCGCCATTGCGCCTATCAAAGCTGACGAAATCATCTCTCCGGAGTATAAAGAGCCAGGGCATCCCGTCTATTTCTTCTGCGGCGGCGGGCAGGTAGAGGACGTCAAAGAAAACTGGGACCAGTATCATGCCCTGTGCCAAGCGGGCAAGGTCAAAGCCGCCTGGGCCCTGACCGAGGGCGCGGCGGCAGAGGCGGTTATGAAGATGTCCTTCGGCAACCGAATCGGCTTTGATGTCAAGAATGTAAAGCAGAAGGTCGAAAACTATTTCTGGTCCATCAGCAATCCCCACTCCATCATCGCCGAGCTGTCCGAGGAAATTCCTGAGAGCTGGGGAATTTCCAAAATCGGCGAAACGGTGGCGGAACCCACTATTACCCTGAATCATCCCCGTTTCAGAAAGCCGGAAAGCTATTCCATCGCCAATCTGCTGGCCCTGAACGAATCCACCCTGTCAAACGTCTACCCCACCCGGACCCCCGCCCCCGGCGAGGCCCCGGTCCTGCCCTGCCCGGCCTTCACCCGCCCGGCCCCCAGGGTGGGCGCGGCGAGGCCCAAGGTCCTCATCCCCGTATTCCCCGGCACCAACTGCGAGTACGACAGCGCCCGCGCCGCCCGCCGGGCGGGCCTGGAGACGGAGATTCTGGTGGTCAACAACCAGTCCGCCGCAGACGTGGCGGAATCCGCCGCCCGCTTTGCCAAGGCCCTGCGGGGGAGCCAGATTCTCTTCCTCCCCGGCGGCTTCTCCGGCGGCGACGAGCCCGACGGCTCCGGCAAGTTCATCACGGCCTTCCTCCGGGGCCCCGAGACCTCCGAGGCGGTGATGGACCTGCTGAAAAACCGGGACGGCCTGGCCCTGGGCGTGTGCAACGGCTTCCAGGCCCTTATCAAGCTGGGCCTGGTCCCCTTCGGCGAGATCGTGGACTGCGACGAACATTGCCCAACCCTCTCCTTCAACACCATCGGCCGTCACCAGTCCAAGATCGTCACCACCCGCATCGTCTCCAACAAATCCCCCTGGCTGGCCCGCGTGACCCCCGGCGAATGCTGCGCCGTCCCCATCTCCCACGGCGAAGGCCGCTTCCTCTGCCCGCCGGACCTTCTGAAGACCCTGGCGGAAAACGGCCAGATCGCCACCCAGTACGCAGACCTCACCGGCGCGCCCACCATGGACCCGGACTACAACCCCAACGGCTCCGTCTGGGCGGTGGAAGGCATCACGTCCCCGGACGGCCGCGTCTTCGGCAAAATGGGCCACGCGGAACGCATAGGCCCCGCCCTGTACCGCAACGTCCCCGGAGACTATGACCTGCACCTCTTTGAGGCTGCGAAAGACTACTATGCTTAGATAGGAGTGAGAAGATAGGAGATATTTTTTCACCGACGCTCCGGCCTCCTATATCTGGATATCTCCTATCTTATCCTTTGGGGTTGACAAACTCCACTGCCGTAGTGTATACTGCGTAAAATTTAAAGAAATGAGGTGTCGTCCCATGGCCTACTTCTTTTCCGAGCCCTCCCATACTTTCAGCGAGTACCTGTTGGTTCCCGGTTATTCCTCTTCCGAGTGCATCCCCGCCAATGTCTCCCTGAAAACGCCTGTGGTGAAGTTCAAAAAGGGCGAAGAGTGCCCCCTGACCATGAACGTGCCCATGGTGTCCGCCGTCATGCAGGCCGTCTCCGGCGAACAGATGGGCATCGGCCTTGCCAAAGAGGGCGGCATCGCCTTCATCTTCGTCTCCCAGCCCATCGAACAGCAGGCCGAGATGGTCCGCAAGGTCAAGAATTACAAGGCTGGCTTTGTCTCCAGCGACTCCAACCTCCGCCGCGAGGACACCCTGGCGGACGTGCTGGCCCTGAAGGAACGGACCAGCCATTCCACCATGGCCGTCACTGACGACGGCACCAGCGAGGGCCGCTTGGTGGGCCTGGTCACCAGCCGGGACTACCGGGTCAGCCGCCTGGACCCCTCCACCCCCGTCACGGACTTCATGACCCCCTTTGACAAGCTCATCTACGCCCCTGAGGGCACCAGCCTGAAAGAGGCCAACGACATCATCTGGGACCGGAAGCTCAACGCCCTGCCCATCGT
>CAQVQZ010000242.1 GCA_948902155.1 uncultured Oscillibacter sp. | reverse complement strand
GCCTTTGTTTATTTCGCTCTCACTGTTGATGCACTTATGTGAACACCACCTAAGTCCTGCGCCGCCGCGAAAGCGTCTTGACCCGTTCTATCATCCATGATAAAATTTCAGGCAGAGGGCCGGTCTCCGGCCCTGCGAAAAGAGAGACGCCCAAAAGGATGGTGGATTTTATGAACCCTGAGAAGAAAGAAACAAAGATGACCCGCTGGCTGCTCCTGGCTACCATCGCCCTGCTGGTGCTGGTCCTGGGGCTTCAGCTCTGGCAGATATTCAGCAGGAGGACAAACGCCGGGGCCGCAACGCAGGAAGCGGGGACCCTGCCCCCGGCTGCGGCGGTCTCCAACGGCAAGGCCGCTATGATCGAGGACGTCCAATCCCTCAACCCCGCGCTGTCCGCCGAGGACCTGTCCAGGCTCGGCGCGGAGGAACTGGAACAGCTTTACGAAACCGGCGCGCCGAATCTGCCCATCGGGGTAACCGCCGCCGCGCAGGCTGCGGAGGAATACGCCGGGACCCTGGAGGTGGATTCCGTAACCTCCAAGACGGACCCGGAGCTGGACGAGGCTCCCGCCCACTACGAGGTGGAACTCCACCACCCCACCCTGGGGGAATTTGAATACAAGATCGACGCCTACACCGGGGACGTGCTGGAGGGGGTTCCCGATATCATGCAGAGTTTCCGGAACGAGACGGTTCCCGATGCCGGGGTCCCCGTCTCGAAAGAACAGGTCCCGGCTCCTGAGGCACAAAAACCTGCCGCCGAGGCGAATCCTCCGGCGGGCCAAGCGCAGAAGCCCAACGTCCAGCAGCCTGCCGTCGGCGAGGAAGCCGCCAAGTCTGCGGCCTTTACACACGCCGGAATTTCCGCCGCCGACGCGGTGGACGTCCAGTGCAAGCTGGACTGGGAGGACGGGCGGCAGGTCTACGATATCGAGTTCTGGGTGAGCAACACGGAGTATGACTATGAGGTTGACGCGTCTTCCGGCGTCGTCCTCAAGGCCGAACAGGAACGGTACGGGTACAGGACCGGGGCCGCAACCCAGCCGCCCGACGACGGCGAGGAAGCCGCGAAATCTGCGGCCTTTACACACGCCGGAGTCTCCGCCGCCGACGTGACCGCCGTCCAATGCAAGCTGGATTGGGAGGATGGACGGCAGGTTTACGACATCGAGTTTTGGGTAGGCAACACGGAGTACGACTATGAGATCGACGCGTCCAACCATGCGGTCCTGAAATCGGGGCTGGACCTCCACGGCGGAAACGCCGCCCAGCCGTCCGGCAGTTTAATCGGCGAGGAGGCCGCCAAGAAGGCCGCCCTCTCCCACGCCGGGGTCTCCGCCGCTGAGGCGGGCTATATCCGGTGGGAGCTGGACGAGGACGATGGCCGTCAGATTTATGAGATCGAGTTTCAAATCGGAAACGTGGAGTATGAATATGAGATCGATGCCGCCGGCGGCACGGTGCTGAAGGCGGAACGGGATACCTGAGACGGTCCCGTCGGAAATTTGGTTTGAAAACGAACTGTAAACATCCGGAAAATCGGTTGCGTTTTACAACAGAATACGCTATACTAGGTTCGACGGTCAACAGAACGACCGAAATGGCGGAACCGGGGCCTGCTGCGCAGGTTCGAAATATGAAAGGGGATTACCAATATGGCGTTTTCCATCGATGAACTGACCCGTAAAGCGAAGGACGTGGCCAACAAGGCCGCCGATCAGACCAAGGCCGCTGCCGAGCTGGTCAAGATCAACGTCGCCATTGCCGGCGAGCAGAAGGAGATCGACAAGAACTACCGCGCCATCGGCGAGTGGTTTGTCAGCGAGTACGAGGGCGAGATTCCCGACGCCGTGCGTGAGACGGTGGAGGCGGTCAACGCTTCCAAGGCCAAGATCGCCGAGCTGGAGGCCAGCAAGCCCGTGAAGGAGGAGTCCGAGTCCGTGGAAGAGGCCGCTCCCGCCGGGAAGAAGTGCCCCATCTGCGGCGCGGAATCCGACAGCAAATTCTGCCCCCAGTGCGGCGCGCCCATGGGCGAGTGAGCGCTTGAGGGCCTGTGAGACGACGGAAAAAGGGACTGCTTCGGCAGTCCCTTTTTTACGTTTGTGCGACTTTTAGAGGACGTGGGGGAGGAAGTAGCGAATCTGCTTCTTCCACCAGGGCCAGTCGTGGTTGACGTCATAGCCCCAGTAGTCCACCCAGGCTTGGATGCCCTTGGAGCGGAGGACGGCGTCCAGGCGGCGGGTGCCCGCCAGAAGCGGCTCTTCCCAGGCGCCCTGGCCCACGCAGATCATGATTTTTCGCTGGTTGTAGAGGGCGATATAGGGATGGTCCGCGGGCATCCCGGACAGGCTGGCGCAGGGGTCGTTGGCATAGACCACCTCGTCCATGTAGCCGTTGTACATGTCGTAGGTGTCGTAGACGCCGGAGAGGGCGATGACACTGTCGAAAATGTCCGGGCGGCGGAAGAACAGGTTGCCCGCGTGGTACGCGCCCATGGAGAAGCCGGTGGACAGCAGGGGCCGGCCGCTTCCGTTGATCTGGCGGACGCGGGGGACCAGTTCCTCGGTCAGATAGCCCACCCAAGCCTCGTGGCGGCGGACCCGGTCGTAGGGATTGCCGTCCACCTGGGAGACGGTTTCGCTGTCGATGGTGTCCACGGTGAAGAGCTGGAGCTGGCCGGATTCCAGGTAGTCCCCCAGAGTTTCCAGCATGCCGAAGCCCTCCCAGTCGAAAAAGCGGCCGTTCTGGCAAGGGAAAACCAGGGCGGGCTTGCCGCCGTGGCCGTAGACCTTGAACTCCATATCCCGGCCCAGGCGGGGGCTGTATTCCTTATAATATTCGATGCGCATAAACGTGCGGCCTCCTTTGAAAAAGCGGTTGACTTCGTCAGTTTACCATAAAGCGCGGCAAACGGCAAGAGCGCATTTCCAGACATCCCCATGGGCCGGAACGGCATAAGCGGGGAAAAATTGTGGATACTAGCATTTGCCAGAGTGACATAACCAATATCACTTTGAAAAGGAGTTTTCAATATGAAGGCAACTGGTATCGTGCGTCGGATCGACGACCTTGGGCGGGTGGTGATCCCCAAGGAGATTCGCCGCACTATGCGTATCCGGGAGGGCGACCCCCTGGAGATTTACACCAGCCGGGACGGCGAGGTCATTTT
>CAQVQZ010000241.1 GCA_948902155.1 uncultured Oscillibacter sp. | reverse complement strand
ACCCGGCGTCAGGAGAGCCTGGGGGACCTGAGAGACACTGCCATGCTGCTGCCGGTCCAATGTGACTCTTATGGTATCAGCGGACCGGAGTATGAGCAAAGCAAAGACGGCGGCGGGGTGTTTACGATTTCAAATTTCCATACCGGCGTGTACGGCTATTTCGAGAAGGTCCCCAGGACGACGGACAACACCTTCCGCCTCCTGCGCAACGGGAAGCTTGCGGCGGAGCTGGCCGCAGAGCCGGGAGGTGAGGAGAGCAATTATGCGGACGGGGAACTCTCGGCGGAGCCCGCCGCGAGGTCGGATCAGGCCCAGGGCGACTATGTTGGCAATGGGGAACTCACGGCGGAATGCCGAACGGGGGATGTGCTGACCTGGACGTTCTTCTGCCGGGACGAGTCCGGCGTTGGCTATGAGTTCTTTCTGAAGGAGTGGACCGTTGGGGAAGACGGCCTTGCGCAGAATGCGCCGGGAATGGAGTGGCCGAAGCTGACTTGGGACTGAGCCGGGCGGGCCGGTGAGCGATTTTGAATAGGAGGATTTTGTCATGACGATCACGGAACTGGTGAAGCATCAACAGCAGCAGCGAATTGGAGAACGGAACCAGCGGCAGCAGGGGAAGCCCCATGTCAACCCCTACGGCACCCCCGGCATGAGCCTGAACGACGCCGGGGACTACCGGAAAATGGTCCCTGTGGATGAAGGCGTGGTGCGGCAGGTCAAGCAGATCGCGTTGGACCACATGAAAAAAGGCTATGGGGTCAGCGACGGCGAGGACATCAGCAAGGCCATCCGGGACTACACCCTGTCCCTGGCGCCGGAGCAGCGGCTCAGCGCGTCCTGGACGCTGAATGAGATTTTCCACAGCGAGGCCGCCCGGCTGGGTGAGTACGTCCACCAGCGCGTTCCCGGCTGGGACTGGGGCAAGCCCTTTGACACCGGCATTTTGGACGGCTATCCGCAGGGCGTGGATAGGCAGGCATAAGGGGAGAGGGAAGTGACAACAATGCTGGATGTTCTGAACCGGCCGCTGAGCGGCGCCTCTTCCCTGATTCTGGTGGCAGTCCTTGCCGCCGTGATCTTCGTGGCAATCAAGCTGGGACATAAGAAAGCCAGGGACGTCTCCAGGCAGTTCCTCGCGGAGCACCCCAATGCGGCGACCCTGTACCTGTACGGCGAGGACCTGCCCTCCAACAGCGCCGAACTGGACTGCATCCAAGGCACGGTTTCCAGGGTCTACGATCCCCGGACGGTTCCCGGGGCCAGGGTGCAAAAGGGCGTGGCCTGCCATGTGCTGCCCGGAAAGGTGGAGCTCAATGTTAGGATCACATGGTCAAAGAGCTACTATGTCGCCAGGAAGCACGGCAGTATGCAGGCCCGCTTTGCCTTTGAGGCCATGCCGGGGCGTTCCTATGCCGCGGTGTTCCATGTGAAGGACTCCAGCGCGAAAATCATTTCGCTGGACGCAGGGTAACAGATTAAAGCCGGCAGGAAGCGCGAATCAAACGAGTGGGGCGTCCGTGCGGCGGTGAAGGGCGCGGGAGCGTTGGAGTAATTGGGGAACAGAATTTTCCCGGTTCAGGAGCTTAAAAATGTTGAATTCGGAAATTGTATCGGCGTATTTGCGGGAGAGGGGAGACTATCCTGATACGCCGGAAAAGCCGGCGGCGGGCTCGTGATCACGGTGGAAAACGGAGGGCTGATTGTTGCGGGCGGCCCCTGTGATTTGATAGATTTGGCGGATCTGCTGGTGTCTCTGGCCCTGTCCGGTGAGAATCGGGGACAGCACTGGCATGTGGACCAGGGAACGCTGGTTTCGGAGTCTTCCCCCGTTGGTGGGCTTATTTTGGAGAGGAACGATAAAGGAGTGGATTTGCTGTGAAAACGCAGTCCTCCGGTTTGAGGAGAACCGCCGGCGTGTTCCTGCTGGCTGCAATACTGTGCCTCTCCGCCTGCGGCGCCCCGGCGGAACAGGCGGAGGCGGATGCCCGGCAGCCGGAAGCGGAGCAGCCGGCCGGAGAACATGCCCTTCCCGGAAGCTGGACGGTGCCCGAGGGCTGGGTGAAGGCGGAGCAGTATTCCACAGAAAATAAGATTTTCTATGTGGAAGAGGGGCACGAGGAGGACGAGCTGCCCGACAATATCTCCATTGAGGTGGGGACGAACCGATACGGCGGGGAAGACCATATGAAGTTCCGGGACGCCATTGTCCGCCAGCTCACGGTGCAGGCGGGCAGCGTTGGCGCGGAGGTGACCGGAGAGGGTACCTTTACCGCGCAGGAGGATGTCCTTTACATTTTCACCATCAGCGAGGCGGAGGCGGTGACCAAGCAGTTTTATATCGTGGGCGATCAGCGCCATTGCTTAGTTCACCTGACCAGCTTCACCGGCTCTGACAGCGCGGAGGAAGCGGCGCGGGCCATAGCGGACAGCTTTGCCTGGGCGTGACGCCGTAATTTAACATAAGAGGTACTTACATGATCCCTGCAATTTTTGAACACAAGGCTTTGCAGGCTGCGGCGGCATTTACGGAGCTGGAGAAATGGCCCGCCTGTTATGAGGAATTGCCTGCCTGCGTGGAGTGGGAAGAGTTATAAGCCGATAACATGATAAAAAGGAGAGATTTGCAGGTATGAAAAATCGAATGGTGTTCTTCAAGAGAATCCGGGTCCTGGCGCTGGTCCTTCTTCTGCTGGGGGTCCTCTCCGCCTGCGGCGCTCCGGAGGAGAGCGCTGCGGACAGCGCCCGGCCGGAGGAAGAACCGGCTGCCGGCCTGCAGGAAGACGCCTCTTACACCGATTACTCCACCCAGGGCGTTGCCTTTCAGGTCCCGGCGGACTGGACCCGGGCGGAGGGGACGGACCTCTTCTACGCCACAGGCCGGCGGGAGGTCTACGGCCTTAACGGCGTGTCCCCCCTGGGCTCCTATACGCCCCAGGAGTTCTACGAGGCGCTGGTCAGCCACTATGAGGACACCAATCAGTTCTCCGACCTCCAGGCGGCGGAGAGCGTGAGCGCCTGGCAGTCCGCCGACGGCGAGGACTGCTACGCGGCGGACCTGACCGGCTATCAGGATTCCATTCTCTACTGCACAAAGCTGATTGCCGCGCCGCAGAAAAACCTGGTGCTGACCTTCTGCGGCCAGGCCAACGCCGAAACGCTGGGAGATGCGGCGCCTGTGTGGGACC
>CAQVQZ010000240.1 GCA_948902155.1 uncultured Oscillibacter sp. | reverse complement strand
TGAACATGTATACCCAGGGCGTGGACCCGGAGCTGGACTTCTCCAACATCAACAAGATTAAAGAGATGTTCGAACGCTGCACCAAGATGCCCGTGGGTGACCGCCAGCCCTACGCGGGCAAGCTGGTGTTCACGGCCTTCTCCGGCAGCCATCAGGACGCCATCAACAAGGGCGTCCAGTATATGAAGACCTCCGGCACGGAGTATTGGGAGATTCCCTATCTCCCCATCGACCCCGCCGACGTGGGCCGGGAGTACGAGCCCATCATCCGCATCAACTCCCAGTCCGGCAAGGGCGGCGCGGCCTATATCATGGAGCACGACTTCGGCTTCGACCTGCCCAAGTCCATGCAGCCGGAGTTCGGCCACATCGTCCAGGTGGAGACGGACAAGGTGGGCAAGGAGGTCGCCCCGGAGCGGATCAACGAGCTGTTCCACCAGGAGTATGTGGACATCCGCCAGCCCTACCGGCTCATCAAGCACGCCTTCCGGGAGACTGTGGACGCCGAGGGCCACTCCCACGTGGCCTTCCAGGGGACGCTCCGCCACACGGACACGGTCTTCGAGGTCTCCGGCGAGGGCAACGGCCCCATCGACGCCTTCTTCAACGCCATCCAGGGGGAGAAGATCGACCGCTTCACCTTCCTGGACTACGCCTCCCACGCCATCACCGACGGCTCCGACTCCCAGGGCGTGGCCTACATTCTCCTCCAGGACAAGCGGACCGGCAAGCAGTATTGGGGCGTGGGCCTCAGCCACAACATCAACCTGGCTCCCCTCCGGGCCATCCTGTCCGCCGTCAACCGGGCCAAGCGGGCATAAAGGATCCTCTCGGAGCCATTTTGCGGCAGACAAACGAGGGCGGAGCTCTCAGACGGATATATATGAATCAATAAGGAGCGTGACAACAAATGGGAATGACCATGACGCAGAAAATCCTGGCGAAGCACGCGGGCCTCGACAGCGTGCGGGCCGGCCAGCTCATCCAGGCCAAGCTGGACCTGGTGCTGGGCAACGACATCACCACTCCCGTGGCCGTCAACGAGTTTGAGGCGGCGGGCTTCGACCGGGTCTTTGACAAGAGCAAGATCGCCCTGGTGATGGACCACTTCGCCCCCAACAAGGACATCAAGGCCGCAGCCCAGTGCAAGCAGTGCCGCACCTTCGCCCGGCGGTTCGGCATCGACAACTATTTCGACGTGGGGGAGATGGGCATCGAGCATGCCCTGCTTCCGGAAAAGGGTCTGGTGGCTCCCGGCGACGCCGTCATCGGCGCCGACTCCCACACCTGCACCTACGGCGCTCTGGGCGCTTTCTCCACCGGCGTGGGCTCCACGGATATGGGCGCCGCCATGGCGGCGGGGCAGACCTGGTTTAAAGTCCCCTCCGCCATCAAAGTGAACCTGACCGGCAAGCTCCGGCCCTTCGTCTCCGGCAAGGACGTGATTCTGACCCTCATCGGCATGATCGGCGTGGACGGGGCCCGGTACCAGTCCCTGGAGTTCACCGGGCCCGGCGTGGCCGAGCTGAGCATCTACGACCGCCTGACCATCTCCAACATGGCCATCGAGGTCGGCGCGAAAAACGGCATCTTCCCCGTGGACGATGTGACCCGCGCCTACGTGGAGGGCCGGGTGAACCGGCCCTGGACCGCCTTCGAGGCGGACCCGGACGCGGAGTATGAGCGGACCGTGGAGATCGACCTGGACCAGGTGGACTGCACCGTGGCCTATCCCCATCTCCCGGAGAACGCCCACAGCGCCCGGGAGGGGAAGGACATCCAGATCGACCAGATTGTCATCGGCTCCTGCACCAACGGCCAGCTGGCCGACCTGGCTGCTGCCGCCGCCGTCCTCAAGGGCCGCCATCTGGCCCGGGACGTCCGGGGCATCGTCATCCCCGCCACCATGAGCGTTTACCGGGAGAGCATGAAGAAAGGCTATACCGACATCTTCCTGGACGCGGGCTGCATCGTGTCCACGCCCACCTGCGGACCCTGCCTGGGCGGGCACATGGGCATCCTCGCCGCCGGGGAGCGCTGCGTCTCCACCACGAACCGCAACTTCGTGGGCCGTATGGGCCACGTGGACAGCGAGGTCTATCTGGCCTCTCCCGCCGTAGCCGCCGCCTCCGGCGTCATGGGCCACATCGCCCATCCGGAGGAGCTGTGAATGAACATCCCCTGGGACGCGGAGCGGTACGCCCGTGATTTCTCCTTTGTCCCGCAGTACGGCAGCGCCCTGCTGGACTGGATTGAGGGAGAGAACCTGTCGGTGCTAGACCTCGGCTGCGGCAGCGGCGCGCTGACGAAGGCGCTGGCCGAACGGGGCCACGAGGCGGAGGGCATCGACGCCTCCGGCGAGCTGCTCCGAATGGCGCGGGCCCGGTATCCGGAGCTGCGTTTCACCCAGGCGGACGCCGTGAGCTTCCGGATGGGGAAGCGGTACGACGTCGTGTTTTCCAACGCGGTCTTTCACTGGATTGGCGGGGAAAAGCAGGCGGACATGATTGGCCGGGTTTACGACGCGCTGAAGCCCCAGGGGCAGTTTATAGTCAGCACAGCTGAAAAGAATCCAAAGGATTTTTTTCAGCGAGGCGCTGTAAAACAGCGCCTCAAGCCGCTTATGCGGCTTACTGTGCATGACTTCATAGGAAACGCACGGGCGCTTTGCGCCCCGGCAAACCATTGGTTTGCCGGTTGAAAAGAAGCTTTGCTTCTTTTCAACTGCGGTGACTATATCTTCGAGTTCGGCGGGCATGGGAACAACGCCCGGATTCACGGCGCGCTGGCCCGGGCCTTCGAGGAACGGGGCCGGATCTACCGCATGCCGTTTTACTTCCCGACGGTGGGGGAGTACGCCTCTCTCCTGGAGCGGGGCGGCTTCCTCGTGCGGACCGCGCTGCTGCTGGACAGGCCGACGAAGCTCAAGGGGAGCGACGGCCTGTACGGCTGGATTCGGATGTTTGTGAAAGCGCCCTTTGAGGGCATGCCCGCAGACCTTGAGGAGGAGATCATTCGCTCCGCTGTGGCGGAACTGAAAGGCACGCTGTATTACGGCGAAAGCTGGTACGCGGACTATGTCCGCCTGCGGTGCAAGGCCGTGAAACAAGGTATTGAAAATGCGAGTTAAGAGCGTAACAGGCTGTTTGCCGGCTTCGGGGCCCCCGCAAAATCGAAGATTTTGTGGGGAA
>CAQVQZ010000239.1 GCA_948902155.1 uncultured Oscillibacter sp. | reverse complement strand
GGAGGGCCAGGATGCAGCTGGCCAGCTTGTTCATGATGTTCTTGTTGGGGGAGCGAAGGATCATGTCCTCGGTGAAATACCCCGGGAGCTGGCTCCAACGGGCCATCAGGTACTGAAAATCCTTCAGCTGGGAGGCCGTGGGCAGCTGGCCGAAGAGGAGGAGGTACACCGTCTCCTCAAACCCGAAGCGGTCCTCCCGGATGCACTGCTGGATGATCTCCTCCACGCTGATGCCCCGGTAGAAGAGCTGGCCCTTCCGGGGGATCTTCTCCCCGTCCACCAGGTCGTAGCCGTCCACGTCTCCGATGCTGGTGACGCCGGCAATCACGCCGGTTCCGTTGGGGTAGCGCAGGCCCCGCATGACGTCGCCGTCGGCCCGTCCGGAGGGGAAGATGTCGTTTTCCATGATGAAATCCTCGGACCCGCTGACAAAGGACAGGGAGGATTCAATCAGTTCCTGATGCCGGAGCATCTGGTGCAGATCACGTTCGGTTTTGTAAGACATAATTGGATAACCGCCTTCAAAAAAATCGATGGCCGGAGCCGCCCCGGCAGAATGACGCTCTTTATTATAATGGATCTCAGGGCATTTTTCAATGGCAGAATTTACGATCCTGCGCCTCTTTCAGAGGGAAAAACTGACTTTTCGCGCGGCTGTCTCCCCCCTGCCCGGCCCCCGGCGCCGCCTGGGCGGGAGGGCGGAAAAACGCCGCCGGCCGGGGAATCTCCCCAGCCGGCGGCAGGTGGTTTTCATGGCCGCGGCGATATCATGAAATGGGCTTCTTCGTAATCTTCTCGATGGTTTCCAAAAGGACGTTCAGATCCATGGGCTTGGGGAGGTGAACGTCGATGCCGCTCTCCAGGGAGCGGCGGCGGTCGCGAATCCCCACGTTGGCGGACAGGGCGATAATGGGAATCCGCGCCAGCACCGGGTCCGGGAGCTTCCGGATGGCGGAAGCCACCTGCCAGCCGTCCAGCACCGGCATCTGAAGGTCCATAATCACCAGGTCGTAATCCCCCGGGGAGGCCCGTTCCACCCGTTCCAGCGCCTCCTTCCCGTTGGCCGTCGGGTCCACGACAAAGCCCATCCGCTCCAGAAGCTCCGTCTCAATCTCACGGTTGATCTCGTTGTCCTCCGCCAGAAGGATGCGCAGGCTGGAATTCAGCCCCGCCCCCGGGTTCCCGGAGACGTCCGGCAGAGGCTGGACCCGGAAGGGCAGGGTGACGGTGAAGGTGCTGCCCTCGTTCACCGCGGTTTTCACCGTGATGCTGCCCTCCAGCAGGTCCACAATGCTCTTGGCAATGGTCAGGCCCAGGCCGATGCCCCGGACGCCGCTGAGGGTGGAGTTCTTCTCCCGGCTGAAGGGGTCGAAGACGCTGTCCAAAAACTCCTCGCCGATGCCGATGCCGTTGTCCCGCACCTCCAGCTGGTAGACCGCGTGGCTGTCCGGCAGGGCCTTTTCCTCGCTGAGGACCACCTCCACCCTGCCGCCCTGGTTTGTGTAGGTGACGGCGTTGTTGGCCAGGTTCAAAACCAGCTGCTTCAGCCGCTTCTTGTTGGTGTAGGCGATCCGGTGGGAAATCCGCCCGCAGTCCAGGGAAAAGGCGATGTTCTTCTCCTTCGCCTGGGGGAGCAGGAAGTCATAGGCCTCCTGCAGCGTCTCCCGGAGGTCGCACTCCTCCTGGTCGGAGCCCGCGGCGTTGGAGAGGGCGGAGACGTCCAGGGCCTGGGTAATCATGTCCAGCAGCTGATGGCTGGCGGCCTCCACCTGGTCCAGGTACTCCGCGGCCGCGTCCACGTCCTCCCGCAGGCTGGCCTTCGCCAGGGTGGTGAAGCCGAACACGGCGTTCAGCGGCGTGCGCATCTCGTGGGAGATGTGGGAGAGGAAGGCGTTTTTGGCCTTGACGGCCAGATCCGCCTTTTCCAGCGCCTCGGTCAGCACCCGCTTTTGCTGCATCTGCTGCTGGCTCCGCTCGTCCGTGGGGTCCCCCACGAACACATAAAAAATGTTCCCCACAGGCTCCCTGTGCACAAAGTGTCCGTAGTCCTCCACCCAGCGGACGGAGCCGTCCTTCCGGCGGATGCGGTATTCCACGTAATCCAAATCATATTGGTTGGCGGCGATCTGCTTGCGGATGGAGCACTCCACCGCCTCCAGGTCGTCCGGGTGGACGACGCCCTTGAAGGAATTGCCGGTGAGCTCCCGGAACTCCCGCAGGCTGCCGCACTGAAAGATGCGGAGCATCCCCTGGTTGGCGTAAATGATGCGCTCGTCCCCGTCGGCGTAATAGATGAAGAAGCCGCCGGGAATCTCGTCCATAAACCGGATGCTCTCCAGGGCGGTCTGCACGCCCTGCCGCTCCTCCGGGGACAGCTGCCGCAGAAACGGGCCGTCCTCCGAAATCTGGTCCGCCTCAATGCCGCGTTCCTCCAGCAGGTGCAGCAGATGCATAATGCGCTCAATAAACTGGTACTTATGGTCCTGTCCCGCCATAAAGGGTCCCCTCTCTCCGCCGCCGTGAATTTGCCGCAGGCGAATTGCCCCGTTGGGGCCTCCCTGTTCCGGGGCCCCGCCCCTCTTTCCGCCCGGCAGCCGGCAGGGCGGAGGCGCGCGGCGCCCGTTGGACCCCCTCTGAACGCTTCCCCGAAAGGAGCCGTTCCCCCTGCGTTTGTCTTTGCCCCATTTTATCCCACAGAGGCGGAGATGTCAACTTGAATCTCCGCCGGGGCGGGGCCCGGCCCGCCCGCCGTTTTTTCAAAAAACGCCCTCCCGCAATTGCCTTTTGCGGCCCCGGCATTTATAATGGGGGAAACGGGTTCCCCGGCGGACCCGCGCCCCGGCGGACCCGCGCCCCGGCGGGGCGCGGGGCGCCTGTGCGTTTTCCGTGAAGCCATGCGCGGGGGCCGCCGGCCCGCCGCCGCGGCGATAAAAAAGGAGGTGTGTCACAATGAACGGACTGCCCAACGAGGAGCGGCAGCGCCTGGGGGCGCTGCTGGACAAGACTTCCCAGGAGGAGGTCATGGCGCGGATTCCCCAGTTTGCCCGGGCGGAGGCGCACAATCCGGTCCCCGCCCCGGCGGGGGTCCCGGAGGCTCTGGGGGTTTTGGTGTTCAACATGGAGCGGGGCGTATGCCTGGAGGAGCTGGGGGACTTTCTGGAAAGCTGCCCGGCGGTCCGGCCCTTTGACGTA
>CAQVQZ010000238.1 GCA_948902155.1 uncultured Oscillibacter sp. | reverse complement strand
ACTGTTTGCCGACCGGGCCTACGCGGATACGGCATGGGCGGAAACGCTCCGGAGCAGACGGGAAATCGAACTGATTACTCCCAGAAAGAAGAAGCCATCGGATACTTTACTCTCCGGCGACTGCTTGAACTCCTCTGTTGCTTCTTGCAGACAGCCTATTGAGTCTTTTTTCAATTGGCTGCAGATTCATTCCGGCATCCAATCCGCTTCCCATGTCCACTCCCTTCCTCGCCTCTTTTTCCTTATCTTTTCTTCTCTTGCTTTTTGTTTGCTTTTATTGCGGTTCTACTATTGATTCGCACTTCAAAAAGAAGCTTTCTTCCTTAACTGAAAGACATTGCCCCTATGACGGTTCTCTTTATACTAGGAAAATCCGCTTCCCGCCCCGGTACTCCTGGACGGCTCCCAGCTGCTGGGCGCTGGGGACGCAGTCCCGCAGTTCCCCAAACAGCGCCTCCGCGTCCGCCGGGTCCACCGCCATCAGCAGCCCGCCGGAGGTCTGGGGGTCATAGAGCAGGTCCTGCTGCCACAGCTCCGCCGTCCCCGGCTCCACGAAGCTCTCCGCGAAAGCCCGGTTCCGGTACATGCCCTCGGGCAAAACGCCCATTTTCGCCAGCTCCGCCGCCGCAGGGATGAAGTCCACGGCCCCCACGCCGATCTCCAGCTCCACATCGCTGCCTTGGGCCATCTCCAGCCCGTGGCCCAGGAGGCCGAAGCCCGTCACGTCGGTACAGGCGTGGACGCGGTACTTTACCATGGCGTCCCGTGCGCTTTTGTTCAGGGTGGTCATCAGCTTCTGGGCCAGGGCCATGGCCTCCGGGGAGGCCATCTCCGCCTTGGCGGCGGTGGTCAGCACGCCGATGCCGAGGGGTTTTGTAAAGAACAGCACGTCCCCCGGCCTGGCCCCGGAGTTGGTGAGCATCTTGTCCGGATGGACGAAGCCCGTGACGGCCAGGCCGTATTTCGGTTCGTCGTCCAGGATGCTGTGCCCGCCGGTGATCAGGGCCCCGGCCTCGTAGACCTTGTCGTAGCCGCCCCGGAGCAGGTCGTGGACCGCCTCCTTGGGCATGTCCTTGGGGACGGCCATGATGTTCAGGCAGAGCTTGGGCTCGCCGCCCATGGCGTACACGTCGGAAAGGGCATTGGCGGCGGCGATCTGGCCGAAGAGATAGGGGTCGTCGGCGATGGGCGGGAAGAAGTCCACCGTCTGGACCAGGGCCAGCTCGCCGGAGAGCTTATAGACGGAGGCGTCGTCGCTCCGGTCGAACCCCACCAGCAGGTTGGGGTCCCGGTGGACCTGGATTCCCTCCAGGAGCTGGGCCAGGGTCCCCGCCCCCACCTTCGCGCCGCACCCGGCGCATTTTGCCAGCTTGGTCAGCTTGACTTCGTTTTCAGCCATGGAATGCCCTCCTTGCTTGAATACTGTTTGTAATATTTCAGCTTATCTCAACACATTGGAAAGGTTCAGCAGCGCCTCCAGCACGCCGCCGCCCACGGCCAGCGCCTTGTCGCTGGCGCAGTAGCAGTGGGCCGTCTCACAGCGGGGGTCCACGTCGCCGGACTTCATGCCCTTGTGGACCGGCGTCCCCTCCGGCAGGATGCCCCGGAGCACGCCGTCCAGTGTGCAGACCATGGGCTGGCCGTCCACCTCCCCGGCGACGTCGCCCATTTTCACCTGTGCGCCGATGTCCAGAAGCTGGTGGAAGACCCCGTCCGCCGGAGCCCGGAGCACCCGTTCCCCGGCAAAGCCCCCGATGAGTCCGGGGATGCCGGTGTTGGGCTGGGCGCTGCCCTCGTAAAGAGCGCGGCCTAAGTAGTGGCCCCGCATGGTCTCCACCACGGCGTGGCAGTCCACCCCCGCCGTGAAGCCGGGGCCCACGCCGATGACCACGGGAGCGTCGGTAATCTTCGTGCCCAGGTTCCGCTTGGCCAGGATGGCGTCCACCTCCGCGTCGGGCTTCAGCGCGGGGATGCAGGCGGCCTCGGGGTCCGCCAGCACGGGAATGACGCCCTCCTTCAGCAGCTCCAGGGCCTGGGCGGGGGACTCCGCCCGCCGGGCGGTGACGTCCTCCACCTCCGCCGCGCCGTGGACGATGGCCTGGGAAAAGGCCACGGTCCGCCGGATGGCGGTGGGCTGTTCGATATCGGTCATTACGATCTGGATACCCGCCCTCCACAGGCGGAGGGCGACGCCGGTGGCCAGGTCCCCGGCTCCTCGGATTACGACAAGCATGTCCATTTCCTCCTTTTCAGCGCCCCGGCGCAGACCGGCCAGGGCAGCAGTTCCGCCAGACGGCCCGCGGCGGTCATGGCGTTTTCGTCTTCCACTTGATTGACAAAGACCCGGATGGGGGGCCAAAACGCGGACGCCTCGGCCCGGAGCAGATTCGCCACGGCCTCCGGCATCACGGGGTCGTCCAATCCCAGGCCGGTGACGGCCCGAAACAACTCCGGCCGGTGGACCGCCTCCCGGACCGGCTGTCCAAAGCCGGAGGCCCCTACCAGATGAATGACCTGATTTGCCTCCGGGGGGATGACCGGCTCATGGGGGGCGTGGGCCTTGAAGGGCCGTCCCGCCGAGCCGTCGGCCTCCACCAGCACGTAGTCCGCCAGCGCCGCCAGGCGCTCCATGGGGATGGCCGGAGCCATGAGCTTCCCCGTGCCGGGGACCGGGCTTCCGGCGCAGACCAGGCGGCGGGCCTCCAGCGCGGCCCCAAGGGCCTCCTCTTGGGGGTCAACCAGGTTTTCCAGGCCCTGGAAAGGGAACAGCTTCGTGCTGGCGCAGAGCAGCACCCGGCTTCCCCCCGCCGCCAAGGCCTCCCCCAGGGTCCGCAGGAGGGTGGTTTTCCCCCCGCCGCCGGTGACGGCGGTGACGCCGGGGCGGATGTCCAGCAGTTCCGGCAGTTCCATAGGCAGCCTCCTATCCGTTGTTCTTTTTATAGGATAACATTCCCCGCGCCCGCCGTCAAGGCCGTCTTGACAGCCGGGGCGGCCTGGGCTATGATGGACGGCAGAACGGAAAAGGAGGAATCTGCCGTGTACGACGAGCTGACGGCTGTGGATATCAAGAAAATGAAGGAGGAGCTGGACCACCGTATCCAGGTGCTCCGGCCCCAGCTGATCGAGGAGGTCCAGACGGCCCGGGCCTTTGGGGACCTCAGCGAGAATTACGAGTACAAGTGCGCCAAGCAGG
>CAQVQZ010000237.1 GCA_948902155.1 uncultured Oscillibacter sp. | reverse complement strand
CGGTCATGGGCCGCTACTACGCCATGGACCGCGACAAGCGCTGGGACCGGGTGGAACAGGCTTATGACGCCATGGTCTACGGCGAGAGCCCCATCAACAACCCCGACCCTGTGGACGCGGTGAAGAAGTCCTATGAAAAGGGCGTCACCGACGAGTTCGTGGAGCCTGTGGTCTGCGACCCCGACGGGTCCATCTCCGACAACGACAGCGTCATTTTCTTCAACTTCCGGCCCGACCGGGCGCGGGAGATCACCCGGACCCTGGTGGACCCGGAGTTTGACGGCTTTACCCGGCAGTTCTTCCCCCTGACCTTTGTGTGCAACACGGAGTACGACGCTTCCATGCCCAACGTGGAAGTGGCCTTCCCCCGTGTGCTGGTGAGCAACGGCCTGGGCGAGTACCTCAGCAAGATGGGCATGACCCAGCTGCGCATCGCCGAGACGGAGAAATACGCCCATGTCACCTTCTTCTTCAACGGCGGCAGCGAGACCGTCTTCCCCGGCGAGGACCGGGTGCTGGTCCCCTCCCCCAAGGTGGCCACCTACGACCTCCAGCCGGAGATGAGCGCTCCGGAGGTCTGCGAGAAGTGCGTGGAGCGCATCGAGTCCGGAAATTACGACGTTATCATCCTGAACTTCGCCAACTGCGACATGGTGGGCCACACCGGCGTGTTTGACGCCGCCGTGAAGGCCGTGGAGACCGTGGACGAGTGCGTGGGCAAGGTGGTGGACGCCACCCTCAAGATGGGCGGCATCGCCATGATCACCGCCGACCACGGCAACGCCGAGCAGATGGTGGAACCCGACGGCAGCCCCATGACCGCCCACACCACCAATCCGGTGCCCTTCATCCTCTGCGGCGCGGGGTCCGAGCTGCGGAAGGACGGACGGCTGGCCGACATCGCCCCCACCATGCTGGACGTGATGGGCCTGGCCTGCCCGCCGGAGATGGACGGGAAGACGCTGATCGTGCAGTAAACGGCTTTCTACAAAAAATCAGAGGCTCTAAGCGGCTGGCCGCTTAGAGCCTCTTTGTCTTAGAACCTGTATTCATAACCGGGGAATGCCGGCTGAGCGAGGGATTTTGCCCTCAATCGAGGCAAATTTTTTCGCGGGCTGCCGCCCGGGGAAAAAATTTAACGAAGAGTGGGGGCAAAAGACCTGCTCAGACGGCGTTCAACGGTTGTAAATACAGGTTCTTACTTTACCGCGATGGCCTCGATCTCGCAGAGGACGCCCTTGGGCAGGTCCTTCACCGCGACGCAGGAGCGGGCGGGCTTGGAGGTGAAGAACTTGGCGTAGACCTCGTTGAAGGCCGTGAAGTCGCCGATGTCCGCCAGGAAGCAGGTGGTCTTGATCACCTTGTCAAAGCCGGAACCGGCGCTCTCCAGGATCGCGCCCACGTTCTTGCAGCTCTGCTCCGTCTGGGCGGCGATGCCCTCCGCCACCGCGCCGGTGGCCGGGTCCACGGGAATCTGGCCGGAGGTGAACACGAAGCCGTTGACCTCGTAGCCCTGGGAATAGGGGCCGATGGCGCCGGGGGCGTTGTTGGTTGCCAATACGTTCATAGTCGATGTTCTCCTTTTTTATTTGATACCTCTACTGTAATACAATTCGACGGGAAAAGCAAGAGGCGGAGCGGAATATTTTGGATATCTGACGGAAGACGGCCTTTAATACGTGGGGACGTCCACATCGACCGCCTCCACAAGCTCCGGCAGATCGGCGTTGCGGGGAGAGCTGCGGGGCAAAACGGCTCCCAGAAGGATGGATTGCTCATCTTCGGTAAACTCCTCCAGCGCGGCCTGGTATGCCTCTGGGTCCATGTTCTTCTGTGCCCGGAGGATGCCGGAAAGCGGACTGTGGAAATCTGTTTGCGCGCTGTCGGTGGCAAGGTAGAAGGAGAGGACTGCACGGTCCCGCTGCTGCTGGTTTTCACCTATGGAGGCGTCCGATACGGCATCCATCAGAGGGTCGAACCAGTCGGAGCCGTACATGGACCGGCCCAGAACGCCCCAGTTGTCCGCCGTGGCCTCGCCTACGCAGTCCAGCAGGTCCATATCGTCCACGTCCTCTTCAAACATGATATCCAAAACGATATCTTCCAGGCGCTGGTTCATCGCAACATAAAGGCCGTTAAAATCCTGGCCCTCCTCAAAGCTGCCTTCGGCAGGCTCATGGCCGAAATAGTCCTTTACGAAGACCTCCGCCGCTCCCAGGGGAGCCAGCAGCTCCGGACGCTCCCCGGCGTCGCATTCCTCCTGGAGTCCGGCGTAATACTCAGCGGCGGGCAGGCCGCTGTCCGGGAAATAGAGGTATTGATTGCCGCGCTCATCCACCCACTGGTCCACAGCCCAGATGCCGCCCTCCCCCTGCCGGGCGGGCTGGCGGAGGAAGAGCTGGTAATAGCTCCGGGTATCGCCGTCCACGGCGAAGTAGGGGAAGTACCGCACACAGACGCCGGCTCCGCCTTCTACTTTTTGGCTGAGGAAGTCCCGGACGCTGAAGGATTGAAGGCCGTTCCGGGTCAGAAAGTCCTCCCGGACCTTCGGGCCGATCTCGTTCAGCTTCTCCCAGGTCTTCCAGTCCTCGCTCTCCGAATCGATCACGCCGCCGGGGCGGACAAACTGCACGTCGGTGGGATAGGTGTAGGCATAGTAGCGCTCGCCGTCGGTGGCGAACACGTCCACGCCGGAACCGTCGGCGCTGATGTGCTGCTCAAAGGCCGCCTGGTCCATCCGCAGGAAGCCGAAGAGGAAGCCGCCTCCTCCGCCGTACTCCTCCATGGCCGTCTCGTAGGAGGCTTTTTCGTAGACGGAGATCAGGGGCTTCCAGCTCTCCCCGGCGTCGGGAAAGTCCGTATCCACCAGGAGCAGGTCCAGGTATTCCTCCGGCAGGGCCGTCTCCAGCCCATCGCAGTCATAGACCGTCACCGCCTCTTCTTCCCTATCGGGTTCGGAGGGCGGAACCACTTCCGGGTCCTCCCTGCCGCAGGCCGTCAGCGTCAGAAGGCAGGCCAGCACCAGGGCAAAGGCAAACAGTCGCCGCATACGCGCACAGCTCCTCTCTCAAGATCAAATTCTATAAAACCAGTATGGCAGTTCCCTTTTGGAAAGAAACCACAAAACCAGAACAAATGGTAACAAAATGGACAGTACGCATAAAGAACATTTCAGGAATATGGTAGGCAACCGCATGAT
>CAQVQZ010000236.1 GCA_948902155.1 uncultured Oscillibacter sp. | reverse complement strand
GGTGGACGACCAGTTCGCCCTCGCCTATCTGCTGCGGAACTCCCGGCGGCTCCGGCTCCAGGCCATCTACGCCGCGCCCTTTTTCAACGAGAAAGCCGCCTCTCCCCAGGAGGGGATGGAGAAGAGCTACCAGGAGATTTTGAAGGTCCTGGACCTGGCGGGCCAGCCGGAATACCGGAGCCTCGTGTACAAGGGAGCGGACCGCTTCCTGTCCGACGCGTCCACGCCCGCCGTCTCCGACGCCTCGCAGGACCTGGTCCGCCGGGCCATGGCCCACTCCCCGGAGCATCCCCTCTATGTGATCGGCATCGCCGCCGCCACCAACATCGCCTCGGCCCTGCTGCAATGTCCGGCGATTCGGGATCGGATGGTGGTGGTGTGGCTGGGGGGCAGCGCCTATCACCGCATGGAACAGGAGGAATTCAACCTGATTGAGGACCTCCCCGCGGCGCAGGTGCTCTTTGGCTCCGGCGTTCCCCTCGTGCAGCTTCCCTGCTGGGGCGTGGTGGAGCATTTCACGGTCAGCCGCTCCGAGCTGGAGCAGCATCTGCTCCCGGCCAATCCCCTCTGCCGCTATCTCGCCTCCAACGTCATCCAGGAGGTCCAGTCCTATTCAAGGGACCTGTGCTGGACCAAAACCATTTGGGACGTGACGGCCGTGGCCTGGCTGCTGAACGAGGGGGGAAGATTCATGGAAGACAGGCTGGTGCCCGCCCCGATTCCGCTGCGGGCAGGCTATGAATTCCCGGAAACCTCCCATCCCATGCGCTATGTCAGCCACATCCAGCGGGACGCCCTAGTCAGCAGCCTGTTCCAAACACTGATGGAAGGGGGAGGTCCATGAAGGTCCTCTGCTTTGGCTCTCTCAACATTGACCACACCTACCGGGTGGCCCGCTTTTTAAAGCCGGGAGAAACCGTCTCCGCCGCCGGGTACGCCCTCCACGCCGGGGGGAAGGGCCTGAACCAGGCGATTGCCCTGGCCCGGGCCGGGGCCGAGGTCTACATGGCGGGCTGCGTGGGGGCGGACGGCGGCGCCCTGCTGGAGATGCTCCAGGCCGACCATGTTCATACGGACTGCGTGGAAACGGTCCCTGGCCCCACCGGCCACGCCATTATCCAGGTGGACGGCAGCGGGCAGAACTGCATTCTCATCTGCGCCGGGGCCAACGCCGCGGTTTCCCGGGAACAGGCGGACCGGACGCTGTCCCGCTTCTCCGCCGGGGACGTGCTGCTCTTGCAGAACGAGATCTGCGAAAACGACTATATTGCCCGGCGGGCAAAGGCCCTGGGCATGGAGCTGTGGATGAACCCCTCCCCCATCACGCCGGAGCTTCCGGGGGGGGACGCCGTGGGCCTGGCCGACTGGCTTGTCCTGAACGAGCTGGAGCTGGCGGCGCTGACGGGAACGGAAGCCCCCTCCGAGGGCGTCCCGCGCTTCATGGAGGCTTACCCCCACAAGAAGCTGGTTCTCACCCTTGGGGAAGAGGGCTCCCTCTTCGCCGGAGGGGGGCAGGTGCTCCGGCAGCCCGCCTTCCCCGTGACGGCGGTGGACACCACCGGGGCGGGGGACACATACCTTGGCTATTTCCTGGCCGCCTGTCTGGAAACCGGCTGCCCGCAGACGGCCCTGGAGCGGGCGGCGAAGGCCGCCGCCGCCGCCGTGACCCGTACCGGCGCGGCGGAGGCGATTCCCCGGGCGGAGGAGATTTTCTGACGGAACCCCGCGCCGCAATAAGCGGCACGCGGATCTTACCATGACATAAGACATAAAAGGAGTTGCCTATCATGAAAAAGTTTAGTATCAAAACCATCGTCGCCATTGGCATCGGCGCCGCGCTGTTCTTCGTGCTCAGCACCTACATCGCCATCCCCACCCCCCTGCCCAACCTGAAGCTCAGCGTCCACTACGGCACCATGGCGGTCATGAGCATGCTGTTCGGCCCCATGGCCGGCGCGCTGATGTGCCTGATCGGCCATTTCCTGGGCGACCTGGCCGGAGGCTGGGGCGTGTGGTGGAGCTGGATCATCGGCTCGACCTTCTTCGGCCTGGCCATGGGCCTGCTGGGCAAGAAGCTGCGCCTGGACGACGGCGAGTTTGGGGTCAAGGGCATCGTCGCTTTCAACATCGCCCAGGCCGTGGCGCACCTGATCGCCTGGGGCCTGATCGCCCCCGGACTGGACATCCTGCTCTACAGCGAGCCCGTTGAGAAAATCTTCCTCCAGGGCGCCGTGGGCAGCGTGGGCAACATCATTTCCACCGCGGTAGTGGGCACGCTGCTCTGCATCGCCTACGTGGCGGCCCGTCCGAAGAAGGGGTCCCTCCAGAAGGAGGACTGAGCGGCTCACCCGGCCCGCCGCATGCGGCGGGACGCCGGCAGCAGTCTTCAAAATTCCCGGGAAACGTTCAGAGGGGCAGGCCGCGCGGGGCGGCGCTTACGTCCTCTGCGGGCGGCGGCCCGCCTGCGCGCTCCGCTCCGCGGGTCCGCCTCCCCCTTCCGCCGCCGGTTTTGAAGAGCGCTCCGGAAACGATATATGATATAAAGAAGGGACGCGGCGCTTATGAGCAGCCCTATCATTCAATTTGAGAATTTTTCCTTCCAATACAAATCCCAGGCGGAACCCACTCTGCACAACATCAACCTCTCCATCTATCCCGGCGAAAAGGTGCTGATTGCCGGGCCCTCCGGCTGCGGCAAGTCCACGCTGGCCAGCTGCATCAACGGGCTCATCCCCTTCGCCTATCCCGGTGAGCAGAGCGGAAGCCTGAAGATCAGCGGCGAGGAGGCCAAGGACACCAGCATCTTCCAGCTCTCCAAAACGGTGGGAACCGTGCTCCAGGACCCGGACGGGCAGTTCATCGGCCTGACGGTGGCGGAGGATATCGCCTTTGTCCTGGAAAATGCCTGCACACCGCAAAAAGAGATGATCCCCAGGGTGAAGGCCGTCTCCGACAAGGTCGGCATCGGGCACCACCTGGACCACGCGCCGGACGAGCTGTCCGGCGGGCAGAAGCAGCGGGTCTCCATGGCCGGCGTGATGATCAACGACGTGCAGGTCTTCCTGTTTGACGAGCCCCTGGCGAACCTGGACCCCGCCACCGGCAAGCAGGCCATCGAGCTCATTGACCAGATTCACCGGGACACCCAGGCCGCCATCGTCATCATCGAGCACCGGCTGGAGGACGTCCTCTGGCGGGATGTGGACCGCATCATCCTGATGCGGGACGGGAAAATCCT
>CAQVQZ010000235.1 GCA_948902155.1 uncultured Oscillibacter sp. | reverse complement strand
GGCCCCGAATGGGCTGGGGCTGGAAGGGAATGTACTTTTCAAATCCGGGTTTCATGGAAGCGTCCTCCTTGCAGAATGTGGTGCCGGATGGGTCAGGGGACAAGAAAACGCCCCTGACTCCCTCGAGTCAGGGGCGTGTCAAACAACACGCGGTACCACCCTGGTTCAGCCGTTGGTTGCCCAACAGCCCTCACAGCCTCGAACAAGGCTTTGGCCAATAACGAGGCCCGCCGTCCCCGCCTAAACCGGACGCCGGTCTCAGCGGGACCGCTCGAGGGCCAGTGACGTCCCTCCCCTCCGCGCCGCCTCGCAGCATCCGGCGGCTCTCTGAAGCGTACGGAAAAGGACTTTCTCCCTGTCATCGCGTTTCGTTATTTTACTGATGGGCAATAAGATACAAGATTTTCGTCCGTTTGTCAATAGGGATTTTCTCCTTCTTCTCCCCTGTTTTTCCGGAAAAGTCCCGTCATTTTCGCCAAAAGAGCCGCCAAATGCGGAAAGATGGCCTTTGCGGGCCCCGATTCCCGCCTCCGCTTTCCATAGTAAATTTATTTTAAAGGGACGGCGCAACATTTCTCTTGACAAGTTCGGGCAGAATCTGTATAATAAGCATGTTGAAGCCATATGTTTTTTATGGCCCTTAAAGTATCCTGGAGATAACCGGATACCTCGGAGGGAGGGAAATATAGATGTCTGAGATCCATGTGAAGGAAAATGAATCCATCGACAGCGCGCTGAAGCGTTTCAAGCGCAGCTGCGCCAAGGCCGGCGTCCTGGCCGAGGTCCGGAAAAGAGAGCACTACGAGAGTCCCAGCGTGAAGCGGCGCAAGAAGTCTGAGGCCGCTCGCAAGAACAAGAAGCGTTATTATTAAGCATCCTGAAAGCCGCCGTGCCTTTTGGCACGGCGGCTTTTTCTCCGCTTTCGGGACGCCGGGCCTCTCCGGCGCACCCTCCGACAGAATGACGCTCCGGAGCGCGGGCTTCCGTCAGCCCTGCTCCTCTTCCTTCAGGTGGATTACCCATTGGCCCAAGCCATAAAAGGGCTCCGCCGCCGTGGGGTTCAGTCCCCCGGCCACATCGGCCTGGGTCAGCACGGAGGTGGACTTGAAGCAGACCGGCAAAATGGGAGCCTGGTCCTTCAAGTGGGCGCAGAGGGACTTCATGGCGGTCCCCCGCTGCTCCGACGCCTTGAGCTCCGCCAGCAGGCGGCTGGTATCCGGATGGGACCAGTGTCCGTAGTTCAGCGCCCCATCCGGCTCCAGCAAAGCGCTCAGGTCCCAGTCGGCGGTGAGGCGCGCCTCCCCATAGTAGAGGTCGAAATCCCCCGCAGTCAGCGCGGCGGCGTACTCCTCCCAGGGCAGGGCCCGGACCTCCACCGCGACGCCTCCGGCGGTCCAGGTCTCCGCCAGATAGTCCGCGATGGCCCGCTTGAAGCCGTTTTCCTCATTGACCAGCAGGGTCAGCGGCGTCTCCGCCGCATAGCCGCTTTCCGCCGCTGCGGCGGCGAAGGCGTCCAGGGAATAGGCGTCCTCCAGCTCCGCCGGGTAGAGGCCGGACGCCGGGGACACCGGGAAAACCGCCGCCCTGCCATGTCCGGAGAGGAAGGCCCCGGCCACATTGGCCCGGTTGATGCCCGCCGACAGCGCCCGGCGGAGGGCCGGGCTGTCCAATGGCGCGCGGGCGGTGTTGCAGCCCACGTATTGCAGCACCGTCGTCTCCGCGTCGGCGCAGCCCACGCTGCCGGTGGTGCTCACCGCCAGCATGCCGGTGAGGTCCGCCGTGATCAGCTGCACCTCGTGGGAGGAAAAGCGGTACAGCATCGCCTCCTCGTCCGAAGCCTCCACCAGCGGAATCCGCTCCACCGGCCTCCGCTCCTCCCGCCACCAGGATTGGTTGGCGATGAGGTAGGCCCCGCTCTCCTCCTCCGCGAAGAAATACGGCCCGGTGCCGATGGGCGCGGCGTCATTCTGGGTCCCGGACTTGACCACCGGAACGTCCAGCAGCGCCGGAAAGCCGGTGTTCGGCCCCCGAAGGGCCACCGTCACCGTGTTGTCCTTGGCGGACACTGAGGCGACCTCCGCCAAGCGGCTCCGGTAGCGGTCCGAGTCCCGGGCCCGGTCCAGGGCGGCCTTCACATCCCGCCCGGTCAGCGGCGACCCGTCGGAAAACAGCACCCCCTCCCGGAGGGTGAACACATAGCGCCAGCTCTCGGCGTCATAGGCATACTTGGCGCACAGGCAGGGCTGGGGCTCCAGGCTCCCATCCAGCCGGAACAGCCCCTCGTACAGCAGCGACGCCGCCACCTGCTGCATCCCGTCGGCGCAGTCGATGGGGTCCAGGCTCCGCCCAGGCATGTAAGGCAGGGCGAAGTGCTCCGGCAGAGCCGTCTCCTCCTCCACAGGCTCCGGCTCCTCAAACGGAGGCAGCACGTCGTCCATGTCCTCCGGAAGCTCCTCCTGCCAGCAGCCTGTCAGCAGCACAAACAGCAGCAGCGCTGGAAGAATGGACCATTTCCTCATAAACCCTCCATTCAGATAGGAGCGAGGAGATTTGGATGCGGGAACCCTCCCGCAAAAGCGCATCTCCTATCCCCTGTCTTCTCTCATGATTGCGGCACACTGCACCCCTCTGGCCTCTCCCAGCTTCCGGTGGGACCAGAACAGGTCCGGACGGCAGCCGGTGCAGAGGCCCGAGGACGCGATGTGTTCCGGGCTTACGCCCGCCCGGAGCAGCCACTGGCGGTTCAGCCCTTCCAGGTCCACGTGCCACTTGGCCCCCCGGCGCTCCAGATAAGGCTCCGCCTCCGCCCCCAGGGCTTCCCGCATGGCGGCGGGCACGTCTTCGTCGGTTTCAAAACAGCACGGCCCGATGCAGGGGCCAAGCGCGGCCTCCAAGCATTCCGGCTTCGCGCCGTACAGGCGCGACAGCTCCCCCACCGTCTTCTCCACAATACCTCCGGCACAGCCGCGCCATCCGGCGTGGACGGCCCCCACGGCCCCGGAGTCCGGGTCGTGAAGCAGCACCGTGCCGCAGTCGGCGGAAAACACCATCAGCGTCAGCCCCGGCACGTCCGTCACCAGCGCGTCGGCGCTGTAATCCCGGTCCCGGAAGAGGCCCTTCCCGGCGTCCTCTTCTGTACAGACCCGGACCGTAGTCTCATGGACCTGCCTGGAAAGGACGGTCCGCTCCGGCTCCGCGCCCAAAACGGCGCAGAAGCGGCGGTAATTTTCCAGCATAGCCTCCCGCCCGTCCCCCATGCCGGGGCGGAGGTTCAGGCTGTCCCAGGGCGCGG
>CAQVQZ010000234.1 GCA_948902155.1 uncultured Oscillibacter sp. | reverse complement strand
AGGCGGAGCGGAGCGTGGTGGACATCGAGACCCTCCAGCACACCAACCAGCAGCTCATCTCTACCCTGGACGAGGTTTTGAACATCCAGCGGGAGGGCGCACAGAAGCGCAAGGCCGCAGAGGCGGAGCTGGGCCGCATCGAGGGCGAGCTCCGGGCCAAGCTGCTGGAGCTGCGGAAGTAAACGGAGAACGGGCGTATGAAATTGCTGCGAAAGCGCGCGGTGGCGGCGGCGGTCATGGTGCTGGCCATTCTGGCGGGCCTCGGGCTGGGGCAGGCGCGGAAGCCCTCCGGCGTGTCTCTGCCGGATATGGAAGGTCCGCCCATCAATAATAACCTTTCCACAGCCCCGTTTGAGCAATACATTGAGAATTATACTCTTCTTCGAGCCGAAACAGTAAAAAAACTCAGCCTGTATAACGCCAACTGGGACAAATTGGGCGGCAGCATTTTAGCTGTGGTAGCTATGACCGGCGGAGAACCGGGCATGGATATGGAAGAGACGGCGTGGAACTGGGCGGCAAAGATGAACTTGGGTGAGGATGATGCGATTTTAGTCCTAATGGCTGGGGCGAAGGACTGCTATCTGCTCTCCAGCGGCAAGTTTGCCGAGCGTTTTGACGGACGGGAATCCGAGTTTCTTAACGACTACTTCTATGAGCCTTTTATGGATCAACATTATGACTCGGCTGTTTTAAACTTGTTTGCCCACATTCACGTACTTTTTGAGGGCGAAGCCTATGGGAACACATACGGCGGCGTTTCGGCGGTTTTGCTGACGCTTCTCGTGGTGCTGGTCCTGTTGCTGGTAATGTTCAGCATGGTGGACCGGATGCGCTATAACACTTGGTATGGCCGCTACGGCGGGATGCCCGCGCCGCCGGTGGTGTTCCGGCCCATTCTCTTCTGGCGTGGGCCCGGCTGGTACCGGAGGCATCCGCCTCGCCCGCCCAGGCCACCCCGTCCCCCGAGAGGGCCGGGCGGGCCCTTTGACGGTCCTTTTGGCCCCGGTCCCGGCTCCTTTGGAGGCGGGGGCTTCGGCGGCGGACGGACCGGCGGGGGCTCCTTTGGCCGGGGAGGCGGCTTCGGCGGCGGGCGCTCCGGCGGCGGTTCCTTCGGCGGAGGCCGAGGGAGCGGTTTCGGCGGCGGGCGCTCCGGCGGCGGCTCCTTCGGCGGAGGCCGGGGAGGCGGCTTCGGCGGAGGCCGCTCCGGCGGTGGGTCTTTCGGCGGAAGGCGCTGAAAAACGAAAACAAGGCCCCGGCGTAAGAGTACGCCGGGGCCTCTCTATTTTACTTTACCTTCCAGTCAGCAAGATCTCCGTTGCCGTCGCTTCAGCTTGGTTGAACTCTAGACAGCCAGAGCGTGCGAAAGTTCTTTTTGTAACTTTTTCTTTCAAGAAAAAGTTAGTCTAAGACCTGGACAGCCGCGCCCAGGACGCCGTCGCCGATGTAGACGCTGAGGGTGCCGTCGATCTCGCCGTCCCAGATGTGGTCGTAATTTGGCAGGGCGGCGGTGAGCTTCTGCCGGACCGTCTCCATCTCTGCGGCGGCTCCGCCGTTGGCCACGGCCAGGTTGTACCGCTTGTGGGCGCCGCAGCGGTCCACCGTCATGGCCACCAGCTTGTCGATGACCTGGTTCCGGCCCCGGACCTTGGCGATGGACTGGAGCTGTCCGTCGGGGGCGAAGGTGATGATGGGCTTGATCTGGAGCAGGGTCCCCGCCGTGGCGGTGACCTTGCCGATGCGGCCCCCCTTCATCAGGTATTCCAGGGTGTCCACGGAGAAGAAGGGGTAGGTCCCCGCGATCAGCTGGGGGGTGCGGCGCTCCACCAGGGTCTCCCAGTCCATGCCGTTCCGGATGTCCTCCGCCAGCTGGAGCACTGTCAGGCCCTGGCCCAGGGAGCCGCTGATGGAGTCGAAGACCCGGATGGGGAAGCCGTCCCCGCTTTCCTCGGCCACGAGGCGGACCAGGTTGTAGGTGCCGGAGAGGCCGCTGGAGAGCATGACGGCAATGACCCCGTCGTAACCCGCGGCCCGGATTTCCTCCAGCACGGAGCCGACGCGCTCCACGGAGGGGAGGGAGGTCTGGGGCAGCTCCCCGTTCCGGAGGCGGCGGTAGATGTCGGTGTTGTGAATGTCCACGCCGTCGGCGTACTCCCCGTCGGCGCAGAGGATGCGCAGGGGGACGATATAGATGTGGTTCTCCTCCGCCAGGGCGGGGGAGAGGTCGGCGCAGGAATCCGTCAGAAGGGCGATCTTTTGTGGGGCCACGGTGTACCCAACTCCTTTTTTCATCAGCTGTGAGCGGCGCTGCCGGGGTTTCCCGCCGGAGCGCATTACTGTCATTATCCCACACTTCCCGCAAAACTGCAAGGCCGTTTTGCGGAATTTTCCATAGACTTTTTCCAGAGATTGTCTGGAAGGGCGGGAGGAAGGGGGAGAATATCCGGGGCCGTCCGGCTTTTTCGCGGGGCGGGGCGGCGGGTTCCCTGCAAAAAAATGGGGGGATTCCGAGATTTTCCCTTTACCTGCCGGGTGTTTTCTGCTATAATATACAAGTTATATTCTGCCTGTCCGCCGGACAGGGAAAGGGGGCGCTTTCGTGAAATATAAAAAGTGGAACATCGGCGCCCCGGAGGAGGGGAGCGTCGCCGCCCTGCGGGAGGCGGGCTATCCCTATCTCATGGCCCTGGTGCTGGCCGCCCGGGGCATCGCCTCCCCGGAGCGGGCGGCGGAGTTCCTGGACCGGGACCGGAAGCTGACCCTGTCGCCCATGCTCATGCGGGACATGGACAAAGCCGTGGCCCGGATTCAGCGGGCCATCGGCGACGGGGAGACCATCGCCGTCTTCGGCGACTACGATGTGGACGGCATCACCTCCACGGTGCTGCTGCTGGACTATCTGAAAAGCTGCGGGGTCCGCTGCCTGCGCTATATCCCCCGGCGGATTGAGGACGGCTACGGCCTGTCCAAGCCCGCCATCCAGAGCCTGTGGGACCAGGGGGCCACGCTGATGATCACCGTGGACTGCGGCATCACCGGAAACGAAGAGGTGGACTTCGCCAACGCCCTGGGCATGGATGTGGTGGTGACGGACCACCACGAGTGCAAGGAGACCCTGCCCAAGGCCGTTGCCGTGGTGGATCCCCACCGGCCCGACTGCCCGTATCCCTTCAAGTTCCTGGCGGGCTGCGGCGTGGCGCTGAAGCTGGTGCTGGCCCTGGGGGGCGAGAACCGGGAGGACGCTCTCTTCGCCCGCTACTGCACCCTGGCCGCCATCGGCACCGTGGCCGACGTGATGCG
>CAQVQZ010000233.1 GCA_948902155.1 uncultured Oscillibacter sp. | reverse complement strand
CTGAGCCGCCGGGCGGAGGACGTCATCGGCGGCGACCTGACGGTCCGGGAGCCGGTCCGCTCCGAGACGTATGAAATCCGCACCCTCAGCGAGGGCATGGAGCAGATGATTGCCCGGCTCAACGCGCAGATTCAGGAGATCACCCAGAAGCAAACCAGCCTCCGCCGGGCGGAGCTGGCGCTGCTCCAGGCGCAGATCAATCCCCATTTTTTGTACAACACCATGGATACCATTATCTGGCTGATTGAGGCGGACCGGTCCCAGGCGGCGGTGGAGATGGTGTCCAACCTGTCGGAGTTCTTCCGCCATTCCCTGAGCCGGGGGGAGGACGTCATCACCCTGGGAGAGGAGGAGGAGCATGTCCGCAGCTATCTCCAGATCCAGCAGGCCCGGTACAAGGACATCCTGGATTATACCATTCAGATCGGCCCCGCCCTGCGGGAGACGCGCCTCCCCAAGCTGACCCTTCAGCCCCTGGTGGAAAACGCCCTGTATCACGGCATCAAGCTCAAGCGGGGCAAGGGCTGCATCTACATTACTGGCCGGGTGGAGGGGGCGGACGTGCTCCTTCAGATTACGGACGACGGCGCGGGAATGGCCGCGGCGCGGCTGGAGGAGCTGAACCGGGCCATTGAGAGCGGGGAGCGGGTGGGCTTCGGCCTGGTCACCGTCCACGAGCGGCTGCGGCTGCTGTTCGGCCCGCCCTACGGGCTGACGCTTTCCAGCCGGGAGGGCGTGGGAACCACCGTGACGGTGCGGGTCCCCCGCCGGGGAAAGGAGGAACGGGAGTCATGAGACGGATGCTTCTGGCCGCGCTGCTGGCGGGGAGCCTTGCGTTCGGCTCCGCCTGCGGAGCCGGGGCGAATTCCTCCGGGGATTCACCCAATGAGGACCTGACGGTCATTGGCATGTCCCAGGTGGGAGCGGAATCCGACTGGCGGGTGGCCAACTCCGAGTCCATGAAGGCGGTGTTTACGGAGGAAAACGGCTACCGCCTCCTGTTCGACGACGCCCGGCAGAAGCAGGAGAATCAGATCACCGCCATCCGCAGGTTTATCCAGCAGCAGGTGGACTATATCGTCCTGATGCCGATCAGCGAGAGCGGCTGGGACTCCGTGCTCCAGGAGGCGAAGGAGGCGGGCATTCCCGTCATTCTGGTGGACCGCATGGCGGACGTGGAGGACGAGAGCCTCTACGCCGCCCATATCGGGTCCGACTTTTTGAGGGAGGGGCGGCTGGCCGTCTCCTGGATGGAAGATGCATTTCGGGAGGCGGAGGACCCCGTCCGCATCATTCACATACAGGGAACCCCGGGCTCCACCGCCCAGCTGGGCCGCACGGCGGCGCTGGAGGAGGGCATAGCGGCCCGGGAAAACTGGGAGCTGCTGGCCCGGCTGGACGGGGACTTCACCCAGGCCAAGACCTACGAGGTCATGACGGAATACCTCTCGTCCCCTTCGGGGAGGGGGGATATCGACGTGGTCTACTGTGAGAACGACAACATTGCCTTCGGGGCCCTCCAGGCGCTGGAGGAGCAGGGGTATCCCTGCGGGCGGGGAGGCGTGAGCATCATCACCTTCGACGCGACCCGGGGAGCCTTGACGGAGTGCCTGCGGGGAAAAATCTCCCTGGCGGTGGAGTGCAACCCGCTGCTGGGACCGCTGGTGGAGGAGGCCGTCCGGGCGATGGAGGCCGGGAGGACGCCGGAGAAGCACCGCTATGTAGAGGAACAGGCGTTCACCGGAGAAGACCTGACGGAAGCCCTGATTGAGGGCCGGGAATATTGAGGGGCTGCATGGCTTCTGAAAAAAAGGCCGGGAACGGATGCTGCGATCCGTCCCGGCCTTTGCTTATCCGCTGCTGCGGACGACCAGCTCCCACTCCAGGGATTTCGAGCGGGCGGCCTCCCCCTGGAGGAGCCCGATCATCTGCTCCGCCGCCACCCGGCCCATGCGGCTGCGGTGGCTGAGGGAGGTAATGGGCACGGGGCCCAGCTGGCTCAAATAGCTGTTGTCAAAGCTGACCACCGCCACCTCCTCCGGGACCCGGCGGCCCGCCTCCAGCAGGGCCTGAATCAGGTGATAGGCGATCTCGTCGTTGTAGCAGATTACCGCCGTGGCGTCCTCCAGCCGTTTTTGCAGGAAGTCCGCCAGCGGCCGCCCGTCCCGGTTCTCCAAAAGATGGCGGCGGTCCTCCGTGTCGTACCAGGCGAAGCGCCCGTCCCGGATGGACAGGCCCGCGTCCCGAAGGGCGGAGACGGCCCCGTGGTAACGCTGGGGCCCCTGCACATCGTCGCTTTTGAAAATGCCGGCGATTTCCCGGTGGCCCCGGTCCGCCAGATAGCGGGCCAGCTGATAGCCGCCGCCGTAGTTGTCGTCCGCCACGCAGGGGACCCGGTCCAGCCCGGCGTAAGCGCCGTGAAGGAAGACGATGGGGGAGCCCGTCTGGAGAAGGCGCTGGTAGAGATCGGCGTTGGGCGTGGGCAGGGCGGTCTTGGAGCCCTCCACCAGAAGGCCGCTTACCGGCTTCTCCAGCAGGCGGAGCAGAATTTCCCGCTCCGTGCTGACCTGGTTTTCCGTGGCATAAACGGCGGTGGAGTAGCCCTGGCGGGAAAAAACGTCGGAGGCGTCGTGCAGGATGGCGGGGAAAATATAGTCGTCCATAAAGGAGGCCACCACTGCGATCTGGCGGGAGGCCGCCCCCGGCACCAGCCCGGTGGCGTAGGAGCCGCTGCCCTGCCGCCGTTGGATCAGCCCCTCCTCCTCCAGGAGGGACAGGGCGTGGCGGACGGTCTGGCGGCTCAGATGGTACTGGCGGCTCAGATCCTGCTCTGTGGGCAGCTTATATCCGGGCCGCCCGCTGTTCCGGGCCAGCTCCTCCCGGAGCTTGTCTGCCAGAAGCTGGTATTTTGCCGCCATGTCTGCGCCTCCTCCCATCATGGATCGCTTTCATTATACCAAGAGTCAATGGTAATTTGCCCAAAATAAAGGTTGATGTTTTTTGGAACTTTGTCGTTTTGTTCAAAAGAAAACACAAATTTTTTTGCCGCGTCCGGCGGGCTCCTGTTTGTCGGGCAAAATTTTTTACCTTTTTCCCAAAGAAAATCAACCGTTTCTTGAACGTTGGGCAATCTGCCGGAGAAAAAAATTTCCTCGCGCGTTTGAAAATCAGAAGAAAACAAACGAATCTATGAGACAAATCATAAAATTTTCAACTTAATTGGAAATTGTTTCTCTAAAAACACTAAAATTTGTACCACTATCTAGCATAATATATAAAATTTGTCCTATTTACTCATACAAAAGT
>CAQVQZ010000232.1 GCA_948902155.1 uncultured Oscillibacter sp. | reverse complement strand
CGCAGGGGCAGGCCGATCTCCTGGGGCTCGTTGAGGAACTCCTGGGCCAGGTCGCTGTTGGCGAAGGCCCACCAGTGGTCCCGGTTCTCGAAGGTGTAGGGGATGGAGAGGAGCATGGACTTCTTCGCGCCGTAGCTGGTCAGGGCGAAGGCGGAAATCCGGCTCATGTCGATGGAGTCGTCCCCGCCCACGATGGCGTCCAGCACGTCGTTCTCAGAGCCCAGGACGCCGCTGTCCCGGACGTCGATGGTGATGGAGCCGCCGGACTTTTCCTCCACCAGGCGCTTGAACTCGCTGGCGGTCTGGCCCACGATGGTATCCAGGGGGTTGACCTCGGCGTAAACCAGGGTCACCTTGGGGTCGCCGGCCGCGTCGCCGGAATCACCGGAGCCGCTGTCGGCGGGGGCGGAGCTTCCGCTGTCGGCCGGGGGAGCGGACTGCTGGCCGCCGGAGCCGCCGCCGCAGGCGGCCAGACTCAGGACCATGACCAGTGCAAGAAGTACGGAAAGCATCTTTTTCATCTTGGTATCCTCCTAATTGATTTGGTGAGTAGGGATTTTGGAAGCGCTGCTCTTAACGTATGTCCACTGTACCACATTTTTCTTTATTCGTCTACTAGTATACTAGTCAAAAGTCAGCGGCCTTTTTTGGTGCTATCCTACAAAGCTGCGGGAATTTCAACGGAGTGTCTTGCCTAAAATGTGCACTTTGTATTATAGTAATGTGAAAATTCCCGAGAGGCCCCAGCAAAGGAGGACGCCTGCATGAAGAAAGAAGCCATACTGGTCCCGGCGAAAATTACCCGGGACGTATTCCGCCGCTTCGCCTATTTTGACGCGTTTTACCATCAGAAGCACTGGCAGCGCCCGCTGGTCTTTGCGCTGCTCATGTCCGCCTTTTCCGTTCCCTGCTTCCTCCTGCGGGACCGGAGGGGGGGGGCGGTCCTGCTGGGAGGGGCCCTGCTGGCCGTCGGGCTGGGACTTCCCCTGGCCTATCTGCTGAGCTTTTCCCTCTCCCTGCGGCGGCAGATGAAACGGATGGACCTGAGCGGAGCGCGGATTGCCTATACCCTGCGGTTGGAGCCCGGCGGTATCCATGTCGCCGCCGGAGCGGAGGCGGCGGATTATCCCTGGGAGACGGTCCACATGGCCTATCGTGTCTCCGGCTGCGATTATCTATATGTAAGCGCCGGCCGGGCCTACCTGCTGCCCCACGGGCCCTCCGCGGAGAAGGTCTGGACCCTGCTCCAAAGCGCGCTGCCGCCGGAGAAGCTGAAATCCCTTCAAGTTTAGGAAATCTGTACAAGATTCACCCTCAAATTTTTTCACCCTCCCATCTTGCTTTCTAGTATGCAAGTATTATAATAGACGTAGGCTTTCCTTTCTGCTCTTAACGTAAATACGATGGATTCCATCATAAGCAAAAGGAGATCGCCATGGATCAAATCCTGAAAACCGTATCCAACATCGGCATCATCCCCGTCATCGCCATTGAAGACGCCGCCAAGGCCGTCCCCCTGGCACGGGCGCTGACCGCCGGGGGCCTTCCCGCCGCCGAGGTCACCTTCCGCACCGCCGCCGGGGAGGAGGCCATCCGTCAGATCGCCCAAAACTGCCCCGAGGTCCTGGTGGGCGCGGGCACCGTGCTGAACCTGGACCAGTGCGACCGGGCGCTGAACGCCGGGGCGCGGTTCATCGTGTCCCCCGGCTATAACGAGGAGCTGGTGAACCACTGCATCGAAAAGGGCGTCCCCGTCTTCCCCGGCTGCGTCAACGCCTCCGACATGACCCGGGCCGTCAACGCCGGGCTGAAGGTGGTCAAGTTCTTCCCGGCGGAGCAGTCCGGCGGCGTGGCCTTCCTGAAAGCCCTGGCCCCGGTCCTGCCCCTGAATTTCATGCCCACGGGAGGCGTGAACACCAAGAACCTGATGGACTACCTGTCGTTCGACCGGATTGCCGCCTGCGGAGGGACATGGATGGTCAAGAAGGACCTGATCGAAGGGGAGAAGTGGGAAGAAATTACCGCCATCTGCAAGGACGCCGTGAAGACCATGCTGGGCTTCGAGCTGCGGCATATCGGCATCAACTGCGCCGATGAGGAAGAGGCCATGGAAACCTCCCGGGCCTTTTCCGCCGTGTTCGGCATGGCCCAGAAGGTCGGCAATTCCTCCGTCTTTGCCGGGACCGCCGTTGAGTGCATGAAGGCTCCCTATCTGGGGAAACACGGACACATTGCCATCGGGACCAACAGCGTGGACCGGGCGGTCTATCACCTGGGCCTGGAGGGCGTGGAGTTCGACGAGTCCACCCGGAAGACCGACGCCAAGGGGCGGACTACGGCAATCTACCTTGAGGACCGGCATAACAGCTTCGGCGGCTTTGCCGTGCATCTGGTGCAGAAATAAGGAGGGGAACTTCATGGCAAACGTCATTACCTTCGGCGAGCTGATGATCCGGCTCCAGCCCTACAACTACGAGCGCTTCGTCCAGGCGGATCACCTGGAATTCAGCTTCGGCGGCGGCGAGGCCAACGTGGCCGTGTCCCTGGCGAATTACGGCCTGGACGCCGCCTATGTCACCAAGCTCCCCGCCCACGCCATCGGCCAGGCGGCGGTGAACTCCCTGCGGCGCTACGGCGTGGACACCAGCATGATCGTCCGGGGCGGCGACCGGGTGGGCATCTACTTCAACGAGAAGGGTGCCTCCCAGCGGGGCAGCGTCTGCATCTACGACCGGGCCCACTCCGCCATTCAGGAGGCCACTACCGCCGACTTCGACTGGGACAAAATCTTTGACGGCGCCGAGTGGTTCCACTTCACCGGCATCACCCCGGCTCTGGGGCCCAATGTAGTTGACATCTGCCGGGAGGCCTGCAAGGCCGCCAAGGCCAAAGGCGTCAAGATCTCCTGCGACCTGAACTATCGGGGCAAGCTCTGGACCCGGGAGCAGGCCCGGTCCGCCATGAGCGACCTGTGCCAGTACGTGGACGTCTGCATCTCCAACGAGGAAGACGCCAAAGACGTCTTTGGAATTGAGGCCGAAGCCACGGATATCACCGCCGGAGAACTGAACCGAGAGGGCTACAAGTCCGTTGCCAAGCAGCTGGCGGACAAGTTCGGCTTCGAGAAGGTGGCCATCACCCTCCGGGAGTCCCATTCCGCCTTCGACAACGGCTGGAGCGCCATGCTCTACGACGTTGCTTCCGGCGAATACTGCTTCTCCAAGAAGTACGAGCTCCACATCATCGACCGGGTGGGCGGCGGCGACAGCTTCGGCGGCGGCCTGATCTACTCCCTGCTGACGGGGAAGAGCACCCAGGCGGCGGTGGAGTTCGCCG
>CAQVQZ010000231.1 GCA_948902155.1 uncultured Oscillibacter sp. | reverse complement strand
CCCGGAGCTGGGAGGGGGAGAGGTCGTTGTCGAAGATGACCATGGTGGCCTCGGTGTTTTCGCAGTAGAGCTTCACCTCGGCGCACTTGCCCTCGCCGATGAAGGTCCGGGGGTCCGGGCTGTTCCGGTTCTGGAGGACGACGCCCACAGTCTCGCCCCCGGCAGTCTCCACCAGGGCGGAGAGCTCCTCCAGGGTGTCCTCATCGGCGGACTCCTCCCGCTTGAGCACGGGGGAGTTCAGGCCCACCAGGACCACCTTGTCTCGAATGTTGTCTGTCTCTCGCATAGTACTCCTTACTTGTTATTTGGCGGAGTAAGCCTCCACGATCTCGCCGGTATAGACCCGGTGCCAGCCGCCCTTGGCCCCGTAGCTGGGCAGGATCTTCCCCTCCCCGGCGGGGAGGACGCAGGCGGGGTCCAGGTCCTGGACGTAAAGGGTCCGGCAGATCAGAACCACCTCCGCCTCCTCGAAGAAGGGGGCGTTCCCCGCGCCGGTCCGGACCGTCAGGCCGCATTCCCGGATCTTATCCAGGTCCCGGCCGCTCTTCGTGCCGCACAGGGCCATGGCGTCCTTCCGGTCCGCGGGGAGGACGGAGACGGTGAAGTACTCCTGTTCTTCCATAAACTGATAGGTATACCGCTCGGGCCGCACGTAGACCGTACAGGTCCGCAGCCCCCAGAGCCGCCCCGCCTGGCACCAGCCGATGGTCATGGTGTTGCAGCGGTCCGCCGTCCCGGCGGTGAGCAGGGCGTTCTCCGCCCCCAGGGCCGGGAGGAGGTCCCGGACGGCGGTCTGGGGGTCGGTGAGATGTAAGCGCATGGCGGAGGTCCCCTTTCTAAATTTACTGTTTCCAGTATATGCGTTTCTCCAAAAAACGCAACGGGAAATTTGGATTGTTCACGGATTCAGCGTCCGGATTTCCTCCTGGAGGTTCTCCAGGAACCGGGCGGCGTGGCCGCCGTCCATCTGGGCGTGGTGGAACTGGAAGGAAATGGGCAGGGAGGCCCGCCGCAGCTTCCTCCGGACCTTCCCCCAGACGAGGAAGGGGTTGTTGTAGAACCCGGCGTAGATGTTCACCGCCCCGTCGAGCTCCGTCTGGGGCAGGGCGGAGGTCCCGACGACCATATAATCCCCGTTCAGGTCATAGGGCGCCCCGCTCTCCCGCACCCGGGCGGTCAGGTCCAGGTAGTCCCGCCGGAACCGGTCCAGGCTCTCGGAGAAGGGGACGTCGCAGGTGGCGATGCCCCCGCCCTCCAGGGCCACCACGGTGTTGACGGCCAGGTTCTCATAGCGGATCAGCCTGTCCCCCGCCGGGAGGGTGTAAAACTCCTCCACCCGGGAGGCGGCCTTTCCGACGCTCCAGCACAGCAGGAGGTTGAATTTCAGCTCCGGCCTGCGGCCCAGCCGCACCGCCCGGGCCACGTCCAAGGTCTTGGTCAGCGTCACCATGGGCATGGGGGCGCGCATCCACAGCTCAAAGGCCGCGGCGCGGGGCGTTTGTTTCGGGTCCAGTTCTTCCATGGCTCCTCCTTATAAACGTGCTCTACAGTTCCCGGTGGATATACAGCCTTGATAAACCCGGCTCGCCGTCACATCGGACCATGCAGAAAAACGACCAGCCGTACCGCTCGTAAAAGGCCGTGTGGTCTGTAACCAGGTACAGCGTATCCATTCCTCTGGCCTTCATGTCGGCGCAGGCGAAGGAAAGCAGGGCCCCGGCGATTCCCCGGCCCCGCCGGTCCTCCTCGGTGTATACGGCGCAGACGTTGGGCGCAAGGTCCTTCCGGTCGTGGAAATCGTTTTCGATTACGCCCAGCCCGCCGATGATCCTGCCGAGCTCAATCGCGGCGTACCACTGCGGGACGGGCGCTGCTCCGGACAGGCTCGCCTCCATGCTCTCCAGATAAGCCGCCTGGGGCACGCCCCATTTTTCGTGAAACCACCGCGCGGCCCGCTCCTTGATCTCCGGCCGGTCCGCAAGGCGTATCAGCTCATAATCCATGTTCCGTTCTCCCTGACATGCGCAAAAAGAGCGCGCCGGACTACGGCGCGCTCTTTCGAATGTGACAGTGTCGGACTTATTTGTCCAGGCCAAACCTCTTGTTGAACTTCGCGACCCGGCCGCCGGTGTCCACCAGCTTCTGTTTGCCGGTGAAGAAGGGGTGACACTTAGAGCAGACTTCCACCTTGATATCCTTCTTGGTAGAACCTGTCTCAATCACATTACCGCAGGCGCATGTAATCGTAGTCTGCTGATAATTGGGATGGATTCCTTCCTTCATTGCTCTGTTCACCCCTTTCTAAAACGAACTCCGCCCCGCAGCTTTCACCGCAGAAGCAACTGTCAGTATAGCACGGCGGATTTTAAATTGCAAGTGTTTTCTTCGAATTGGGGAAGTTTATTTTTCAGATTTCTTTTGCGTCCTCCGGGAGCGCGCGGTATCGTCAGCACAATTGAAAAGAGTCCAAAGAATTCTTTTCAACTGCGTTGACTATATCACGGCATTGCCCGAGGGCAAAGCGCGTCTCCGGTTTCCACGCAGAAAGCGGCCCCCGGAGAGATTGCGCCTCTCCGGGGGGCCGCCTTTTTCCGCGTGGCAAAAAAGCCTCCTTTTGAAGCGTCAATCAAGCGGCATCGTCCCGCCATGCACCGGCGCCTCCGGCAGGATGTCCGTCTCCATATGGACGGCCTCCGCCTCCCCCGCCGCCCGGAGCAGGATCTGAATGGCGGAAACAACCCGCCCGCTCTGCAGATCGGCCAGTGCGTCCGTCACGGCGGAGAACAGCCGGAAATACAGTTCCTTATAGGACAAGATCATCACCTCTTCCCCATTATAGCGAATTTTTCGCTAAGAGTCAATGAATAATACGGGAAGCTTTTAGGATAGGGCTGAGGTGAGCATATGGAACTCTATTCCCGCATCCGGGCTTTCCGCGAAGATAAAGACATGACCCAGACTGAGGTAGCGAAAATTCTTCATTGCAGCCAGCGGGTTTACAGTAACTACGAATGTGGGGACATTGATATTCCCACGGAAGTGCTCCGCACTTTGGCCTTGCTGCACGGCACCAGCGTGGACTATCTCCTGGAGCTGACCGACGATCCCAGGCCCTATCCCCGCAAACGCTGAACGGCCCGCGAAAGCGGGCCGTTTTTATGTCCCCCTGCGCCGCAGCGCCGCCGCCGCGCAGGCCAGAAGGAACAGCATCAGGTTGGCCGCCACCACCGTGGCCCCCACCGGCGTGGACCAGGCGAAGGACGCTGTCAGCCCCCCGCAGAAGCACCCCACCGACGTGGCGGCGGCGCAGAGGGTCACCCCCCGGAAGCTGCGGAACAGCCGCATGGCCG
>CAQVQZ010000230.1 GCA_948902155.1 uncultured Oscillibacter sp. | reverse complement strand
AGAACGCTGAGCATGAAGCCGATGAAAATCGCCAGCCCCCCCAGCCGGGGAACCGGAACCTTGTGCATCCGGCGGGCGTCCTTGGGCACGTCCACGGCCCCCACCTTATAGGCGAAGGTCCTCACCACCGGGGTCATGAGAAAGCTGATGACCAGCGCCGCCAGCAGGGCGAGGGCCACGTAGGCGATCAGCTGATTGTCCAGGGTCATAATCTGTCTCCTTGTATCATCTGTCTGCCGCGCGGAGGCCCGGGCTGCGGCCCGGGTCCCGGGGGAAGGCGCGTTTGCCTGCCTTGCCGCGGGGTGCTTTGGGGGGCTTCCGCCCGGCGGGAGCCCCGTTCCGTTTGAAAAGCGGGTTACCGGGCCAGCAGGCCCACCTTCTTATAGACCTTGGAAAGGGTTCTGGCGGCTGTGCGGGAGGCCCGCTCGGCCCCGGCGCGATAGACACCTTCCAGATACGCCTTGTCCGCCAGCAGCCGCTCCGTCTCCTCCCGGATGGGGCGGAGAAGCTCCACCACGGCCTCGCCCACGGCCTTTTTGAAGTCGCCGTAGCCCCGGCCGTCGAACTCGGCCTCAATGGCCTGGAAGGAGCGGCCGGTGGCGGCGGCATAGATCTGCATCAGGTTGGACACGCCGGGCTTGGCGGCGGGGTCAAAGCGGACGCAGGCGTCGGAGTCCGTCACGGCCTTTTTGAATTTCCGGAGGATGTCCTCGGGCTTTTCCAGCATGTAGACGCAGCCGCCCGGGTCCTTGTCGGACTTGGACATCTTATTTTCGGGGGAGGTGAGGCTCATGACCCTGGCCCCCACCTGGGGAATATAAGGCTCCGGAATCTTGAACGTCTCGCCGTAGATGCCGTTGAAGCGGCCCGCGATGTCCCGGCAGATTTCAACGTGCTGCTTCTGGTCGTGTCCCACGGGCACCAGATCCGCCTGGTAGAGCAGGATGTCCGCCGCCATAAGGGCAGGGTAGGTGAACAGGCCCGCGTTGATGTTGTCGGCGTTTTTGGCGGATTTGTCCTTGAACTGGGTCATCCGGGAGAGCTCGCCGAACATGGTGTAGCAGTCCAGAATCCAGCCCAGCTGGGTGTGGGCGGGGACGTGGGACTGAACGAAGAGCACATTTTTCTCCGGGTCCAGACCGCAGGCGATATAGGCCGCCACCTGGGTGAGGGTATGGCGGCGAAGTTCGGCGGGAACCTGCCGCACCGTCAGGGTGTGGAGGTCGGCCAGCATGTAATAGCAGTCGTACGCGTCCGCCAGGGCGGCCCAGTTCCGGATGGCGCCCAGATAAGAGCCCAGGGTCAGGTCCCCGGAGGGCTGGATGCCGCTGAGGATTCGTTTCTTCGCGTTTTCCATGGTTCACACCTCAATAACTTGATAATGGCCGCTCCCAAAGCGCGGGAGCCGTTTTTCCCGGAACCGGGCCGCTTTGGCGGAGATCCAGCGGGGATCCCGGGCCAAACCGCCGCGCCCGGCAGGAGGAGCTGCTCCCATCCGGTCTTCCGTCAAGGTTCAACTTTACCAGTTTACCACGAAATTCCCGAAAGTGCAAATGGTTCTTATAAAATTTGCCCGGTTCCTTATGGGAAATACCCCTTGTGAAGCGCCCGCTTTTTTGATATACTAATTCAGATTACAATCCGGGAGCGGTTTGAGGCGAAACGGATCAGGCGGCCCCCGGGGGCTCAATTTGGATCATACGGAGGGATCGGGATGTCGGAAGAAGCGAAGAAGGAACAACCCGGCCGCGGCGTCTACGAATGGGCGCAGGCCCTGGTGTGCTCGGTGCTGGCGGCGGTGGTGCTGTTCGCCTTTGGCGTGCGGGTGGTGGGCGTGTCCGGCGGGTCCATGCGGAACACCCTGCAAAACGGCGATTTGCTGCTGGTGGTGAACAATCTTTTCTGCGGCGGGTATGAGCGGGGGGATGTGGTGATTGCCGCCAAGCCCGCCTTTGAAAACGGCGAACCGATTGTCAAGCGGGTCATTGCCACCGGAGGCCAGACCGTGGATGTGGATTTCGACCTGGGGACGGTCTACGTGGACGGCGAGGAGCTGGCGGAGCCCTATATCCTGGAGGAGACGCACCTGCCGGAGGGGACGGCGTTCCCCTTCACCGTGCCGGAGGGCTGCGTCTTCCTCATGGGGGACAACCGCAACGGCAGCCGGGACAGCCGGGACCCGGAGCTGGGGGCGGTGGATACCCGCTGCCTCATCGGTCGGGCGGTGTTCCTGCTTCTGCCGGGCCGGACGGAGGGTCTGAATATGCGGGAGTGGAACCGGATCGGGACGCTCTGAGAAGGCCCGGCGGACAAAGAAACCCAAGCGGTTTGACGCGGGAATTCGGGATCGAGGAGAAAAAGAGACATGGCGAAAGAGGCCCTGGGGGCGGAGCCCAACGAGAAGAAAAAGAGCCGGAGCCGGGAGGCTTACGAGTGGGTGCAGGCCCTGGTTTGCTCCGTTTTGGCGGTGGTGGTGTTGTTCACCTTCGGCGTCCGCCTCATCGGGGTGGACGGGCACTCCATGGTCCCCACCCTTCAGGACGGGGACCGGCTGCTGGTGCTGAACTCCATGCTCTGCGGCGGGTACGAGCCGGGGGATATCGTGGTTTTGCGGAAGGAGAGCTTCCTTCCCACCCCCATTGTCAAGCGGGTCATTGCCGTCGGGGGCCAGGTGGTGGACATCGACTTTGGCTCCGGTTCCGTTTTCGTGGACGGAAAGCGGCTGCAGGAGGACTATATCTGCGAGCCGACCCTGACCATGGAGGGGACGGCCTTTCCCCTCACCGTGCCGGAGGGCTGCGTCTTTGTCATGGGGGACAACCGCAACGCCAGCACCGACAGCCGGGACGCGAGGCTGGGCACGGTGGACCGGCGCTATATCATCGGCCGGGCGGTGTTCCTGGCGCTTCCCGGGCCGGACGCCGCCACCGGAGAACGGGAGCTTGGAAGGATCGGAGGGATCGGATAGTGGAGATTCAGTGGTACCCCGGGCACATGGCGAAAACCCGCCGGATGATCGCCGAGCAGCTGAAAAATGTGGACGCCGTCTGTGAGATTCTGGACGCCCGCATCCCCCGGTCCAGCCGGAACCCGGACGTGGATGGCCTGACGGCGGGAAAGCCCCGTTTAGTCGTCCTCAACCGGGCGGACCAGGCGGACCGGGAAGCGACAAAAGCCTGGGCCGCCCACTTCCGGGAAAAGGGCTGGGCGGTGCTGGAGACGGATTCCAAGAGCGGCGCGGGCACGGCGAAGTTTGCCGCCGCCGTGCGGGAGCTGCTTTCGGACAAGCTCCGGGCCTACGCCGAGAAGGGCCAGACGGGCCGGGTGGTCCGGGTCATGGTCCTGGGCATCCCCAACG
>CAQVQZ010000229.1 GCA_948902155.1 uncultured Oscillibacter sp. | reverse complement strand
TCAGGTCCACCAGGTAGCCCTTGTCGCCCCAGTTGGTCACCAGGCGCTCGGGACCTTCCATGATGAGGTCGGGGGCGCTCTTGGCGGTGATGGCGGAGTTCACTTTGTCATCGCCGTCGGCATAGGCCAGGTATTCCACTTTTACCGCAATTCCGGTGTCCGCCGTGAAGGCGTCCGTAATGGCCTTAACCTTTTCCTCCTTGCCCCAGTCGCCGATGGGGTAGGTCCAAAGGGTAAGTTCGCCGCCGCCGGCGGCAGGCTCCGGGGTATCGGGGGTGTTGGGTTCGGTCTGCTGCTGGTCCTGGGCAGGGGTGGAACCCTGAGAGTCGTTGTTGCCTCCGCAGGCAACAAGGGCCATGACCATGGTCATGGCCAATACCAATGCAAGCAGCTTCTTCATCGCGAATCCTCCTTTTAATGTTTACAAAAAATAGACCGGCAAGCTCCGGCCCGCTGTGTAAATTATACAAGGGCTTCCTTCTTTTGTCAATTGAAATCGAAAGAATTTCTGCAAAGTTTGGATATTTAGGGATTGTTTCAAAAATAATTTCGATTTTTGGTGAATTTACCACCAAAACTCGGAAGGAAACCTGAAAGTATGCCTTGACAAACTGGGAAAAGCTGTTAACGTATACAGTACAGGGTAAATTTCAGACCGGCTGAACGCAGACAGAAAGGAAGATGGACTATGAAAAAGCACATCCTCTGCTTAGGTGATTCCAATACCCACGGCTATTGCGCCGACCCCTCCGACTGCGCCGACGGCGGCGTCCGCTTCAATGAGGAGGAGCGCTGGACCTGCCTGCTGCAAAAGGCCCTGGGGCCCGCGTTCCTGGTGACGGAAGAGGGACTCAGCGGCCGGACCACGGTGTTTCCGGACCCCCTTCACGAGAGCATGGACGCGCTGGGGGTTCTTTACGCGCTCTTAAAAAGCCACGAGGTGATTGACCTGCTGGTCATTATGCTGGGGACCAACGACACGAAGGAGCGCCTGGGGGTCAACGCCTCCTGCATTGCCATCGGTATGGAGCGGCTGGTCCGCAAGGCCCAGAGCGTGGACTGCTGGGGAGATCACGCCCCGAATATTCTGATTGTCTGCCCGCCGCCCATCCGGCCGGAGATGGAGGAGTCGGAGTGCGGCCAGCCCATGGGAAAAGGCTGCCTGGAGAAATCCCGGGAGCTGCCCGGGTACTATGAGAAGACCGCCGGGCTGGTGGGCGCCCATTACCTGAACGCGGCGGAATGTGAGTTCAACAGGGTGGACGGGATGCACCTGACCCGGAGGGGGCACGCCCAGCTGGCGGCGCTGCTGGCGGCGGCCGTGCCGGGGCTGCTGGCGGACTGAAGGCCAAGACGAATCCGAGGCCCGGAGCGGTTTTGCGCTCCGGGCCTCGGGTCTGCAGACGGCGCAGCGGAAGGGAAGCGTCCGCTGCGCCGTCCTTAGAAGCTGTACCAATCGGCGTCGGCACGCATCTTGACGGAAAATTTTCCGTCTGGACGGCGTCAGAAAAGCTTGAAATCCGTCAGGATTCCTGCGCTTTCCTTCCTAGCCAGACAAAAAATTTTCTCGCCAAGCTGCGCACCGCCCCCGATTGGTACAGCTTCTTATTCTTCTGTGAGCTCCTCCGGAGCGGGTTCCGGGGAATGCTGCTGGAAAATCCGCTCAAAGAACAGGGAGAGCAGCAGCACGGCGGTCACGGGCATGAACACCACCGGCCACCACCGCTCGATGCAGAACACGGCGGTCTGGGCCGTCAGCAGGACCGCCACAACGGTGCTGGGCAGGTGGGCGGCGGTCAGCTGGAGGGCCATGCGGAAAAGCCCCCCCACGCCGTAGTGGAACCGCCCCAGGAGGGGGAACAGCCAGCACAGGACCCCCGCCGGAAGGATCAGCGCGAAGTAATACGCGACATAGAGCACATAGGCCGCGCCCCCCAGGCGGGTGCCGTACCAGCGGACAATGGAATGCCCGCCCAGGAGCAGCAGCGCCAGCAGCCCCGCCAGCAGCCCCGCCAGCAGCCCCACCTTGAAATTCTGCCGGAAGGAGCGGAAGAAGCAGCCGAAGGCCCCGCTCTCCCGGCGGCGGACGCACTTGACCACGGTGTAATACAGCGCCGCCGTGGCCGGGCCGGCGGTGACGACGGGAAGGCAGAGAACGGCCCAGAAGATAGACAGCCCGCAGACGTCCACCAAGGTGCTCAGCCAGGCCCAAAGGCCCTTTTCAGGATTGAAGAACTCACCCAAGCGCCCATCCTCCCATCATATGCATTTCTGTGTCAGCGCCTTGCCCACGGACCGGCGGCAGCGCTCCGCCTCCTCCGGGGTCCGGCGGATGAATTCGCTGAGGAGCACCTCCACCACATAGAGCTGGGCCACCAGGGCGGAGGTGGAGCCGAACTGGAACGGCTGCTCGTTGGGCCCGCAGAGGAGCACCACGTCGGCATAGGCGCTGGCGGGCGAATGGAGATACCGGGTCACCAGGATCAGCTTTGCCCTCCGGCTTTGGATCAGCTCCGCGGCCTCCAGAACCTCGTGGGTGGCGCCGGAATAGGAGAAGTAGAGCACCGCGTCCCCTTCCGACAGGGTGGAGAGGATTACCGTCTGCATGTGGGAATCCGGGATGGTTTTGAACTTGGGGGAGGTGGTGGAAAACTGGGCCCAGGCGGCCAGCGCCACCACGGAGTGGTTCCCCTGTCCCAGGCAGACTACCTGTCCCGCGTTCCGCAGCAGGTCCGCCGCCTGGGATACCGAGGGCTCGGAGAGCATGTGATAGGCGCTGTTCAGCGCGTCCTGGGCGGCGGCGAGGACCTTGCACATCACGGCGGAGGGGGAGTCCTCCGCCGTGATTTCGCTTCCCGGCGCGCCAAGAGCCGCCCGGGCGGGCAGAGCCGCCCGGGCCAGCTCCAGCTTGAAGTCGTTGAAGCCCGCCAGCTTCAGCTTCCGGCAGAACAGCGATACGGTGGACACCGCCACTCCGCACTGGCTGCTCAGGTCGGTGATGCTGATGTACTGGGTTTCCTCCTGGTGCTCCAGCACATAGTCGGCGATCTTCCGCTCCGACCTGGTGAAGTGCTCATACTCCTGGAGCATCAGCGCCACAATGTCCTTTTCCAACAGCATCCCTCCTTTCCGGAAGCGTTCGGCGGCTGTGCGCGCAGGTCCTAAGCCCCCAGGATTTCGCCGATGGCCTGATCCACCAGGATCATGCTCCGGGGCAGGTGGAAGGGCCCCTTGAAGGTGCTTCCCTTGGTGGACGGCTCCGTGGGCAGGCCGTCCCGGCGGAGATAGCCGTACCACTCGCCGTATTCGGGGTCGGCGAAGTGGGCCTTGCAGTAGTCCAGGGTTTTGTAGAACCAGTCCA
>CAQVQZ010000228.1 GCA_948902155.1 uncultured Oscillibacter sp. | reverse complement strand
GCCCCCCAGGAGGACTGGATGCGGGGGAAGTTCAACGTGCTGATGGTGGGCCGCTATGCCGGGGAGAAGCGGCAGGACGTGCTGATTAACGCCTGCGCCCAGTGCCGCCACAAGGAGGACATCCAGGTCATCCTGGCGGGCAAGGGCCCCCTGGAAAAGAAGTACCGCCGCCTGGCGGAGAAGCTCCCCAACCCCATTGTCATGGTGTTCTACGAGCCCAGCCGCCTGCTGGAGATTCTCCACATGGCGGACCTGTACGTCCACACCTCCGACGCGGAGATCGAGGCTATGAGCTGCATGGAGGCGTTCGCCTGCGGGCTGGTGCCCGTCATTGCCGACTCGCCCCGGTCCGCCACGCCCCAGTTCGCTCTGGACGGGCGGAGCCTGTTCCCCGCCGGGGACCCCGCCGCGCTGGCGGAGAAAATCGATTGGTGGTTCGAGCACCCCCAGGAGCGGGAGGAAATGGGCAAACGCTACGCGGAACACGCGGAGCAGTACGCCCTGGACCGCTCCATCGAGCAGACGGAGGAGATGTTCCGTCTGGCAATCCAGGAGCAGAAAGCTCCCTGACAACTACACTGCGCAAGTCCCCGCCGCGTATTCGCGGCGGGGACTTTTTGTTTGCGAATAAAAGGTGCTTCTGTTTATCAAGATATATTTATCGAAAAACAATAAATTCTTATTGACAATCGGGCACAATCATGGTAGGATACCAGAAAAAGGAGGCGTTGGCTATGAGCTTTACCATGATGGCCGTTCCCGCCGCGCTGGTGCTGGCGGTCTGGGGCGGCGTGATGGCCGTCAGCGGCGTGCGGCAGGGGAACAAACTGAAAATTTATTCCGCCGTCGGGGTGTTCGTGCTTCTGGCGGCGGGAGCGGCGGTGCTGATGGAGTTCATCACCAGGCCGTTATAAAAGGGGAGACGTGTTTATGGAAAAGGTTTCCGTTCAGAAAATCGCCAAGGTGCTGTACATTCTGGTGCAGATCGCCCTGGTATGCAACGTGATTGCCCTGTACCTGGTGCCGGAAATCGTGTGGATTGGAAAAATCGGTCTGCCCAGCGGCATGCGGATCTACTCCGACAAATTCGGGCTGGTCCTGGATGGGGTTGGGAAAAACAGGCTCCTGACCTACTTCGCGGGAGGCGCGGCGGTCTGGATGTCGGGCTGGTGGCGCTTTTTCAACAGCTACCAGACGGTGCTGACCTGCTTCCTTCTCTTCTCCGGCTGCTGCACCGCCGTCATTCTCTGGCAGGCCCGCCGGGTGCTGAAAACCATCCTCCGGGGGGAGCCCTTCGCGCCGGAGAACGCCGTCAGCTTGAGGCGGGCCGCCTGGGCGTGCTTCCTCATCGCCGGGGCGGCGCTGGCCAGGGTGGGGTTCAGCGTGTGCTATTACCAGTCCCCCCGGCCCCTGGCGACGTACAACGCGCTGTTTGTCCCCATGTTCGCCATGGGCGGGCTGCTGTGTCTGGTCATGTCCGCCCTCTTCCGCCAGGCGGCGGAGCTGAAGGCGGAAAACGACCTGACCATTTGAGGTGCCGCCATGATCGTTGTGAATTTGGACGTCATGATGGCGAAGCGGAAAATGAGCCTGTCCCAGCTGTCGGAGAAAGTGGACATCACCCTGGCGAACCTCTCGGTGCTGAAAAACAACAAGGCCAAGGCGGTCCGCTTCTCCACCCTGGAGGCCGTCTGCGCCGCCCTGGACTGCCAGCCGGGGGATATCCTGGAATACGTCCCCGATGAGCGTTAAAAAACTGTCCGCATGAGACGGACAGACGAATAGGAGAATTTCATATGAGTGACCTGACAAACGCCCTTCCTCCGGAAGGGTCCACGAAGTGCACCCAAAAACGGGTTTTGGACGGGGAATCCATGGCCCGCTGGCGGCGCTCCCTGCTGCTGACGTTTCTGTTTTGTCTTTTCTTGGCGGACGCTATGGGTTGGCCCTGGGGTATGGGAAACACCGTGACGGTCTTTGCCTGGTATCTTCTCCTGGCGCTGACGGTGGGCCGGGAACCGCTTTTCCGCCGCCGGGAGAGCCGGGTGCTGCTAGGGGTAAACCTGGCCCTGGCCTCCACTTTCGCCCTGACCTCCAATCCCTGGTTCCGCTGGTGGAATTTCCTGGCACTGGTGCTCCTGGTTCCGCTCCAGGCCATGGCGGCGCTGGGAGGCCGGCCCTGGTGGGACCCGTGGATGCTGGGGGAGCGGTTCGAGCTCCTGCTCCAGGGGCTGTTTGGGAATCTATGGGCCTGCTTCGCGGCGGCGGCGCCGGAAAAACGGTCCGAGGAGAAGAGCCGCCGGACCATGACCATCGTCCTGGGGACTTGCGGGGCCGTGGCTCTGGTTTCCATCCTGATTCCGGTGCTGGCCTCGGCGGACGCCCTCTTCGCGGCCTCCGTCGGAGACCTGGGATGGGCCCTCCGGATGCTCCGGTTTGGCTCCGTGTTCCCGAGGCTGTTCTGGGCGCTGGTGCTGACGCCCTTTGTCTTCGGTCTGCTGTATGCGCTGGCCCATCCCCGGATGCTGTGCCCTGTGGAGAAAAAGCGGGGCCTCCAGGTGGACCCCCTGGGCTTTGTGCTGACCCTGGCGGCGGCGGACGGGCTGTATCTGGCCTTTCTGGCGGTCCAGTCCGCCGGGCTCTTCGGCGGGCCGGAGTACCTGGCGGCGAAGGGCATCAGCTATGCCGAGTGGGCGCGGAGCGGCTTTTTCCAGATGGTAGGGGTGACCGTCGTCAATCTGAGCCTGATGCTGGCGGCGCTTTGCCTGTCCAAGCGGGAGGGCCGGGATTGGACGGTCCTGCGGGCGCTGTGCGCCGCGCTGGCGGGGGAGAGCCTGGTCCTGCTGGCCTCCGCCGCCTGGAGGATGACGCTGTATGTGTCGGCCTACGGCCTGAGCTTCAAGCGGTGCATGACCTATTGGGGCATGGGGATGATGGCGCTCTTTCTGCTGGCGGGCCTGTGGAAGGCGCGGAGGCCGGAGTTTCGGTTTTGTAAATACGCCTTCCCGGCGGCGCTGGCGGGGTGGCTGGTCATCAACTGCGTGCCGGTAGACTCCCTGGTTGCCCGGAACCAGGTGGACCGCTATCTTGCCGCCGAGGCGCAGGGAGGGGCGCCTTCCATCAGCGCCGGCTATCTGCTTGATGAGTTGTCCTATGATACACTTCACCAGCTTGCGCGGCTGGACAGCAGGACGCGCTTTTTTGACCGGCGCACAGGCAGGGAGGTTCCGCTTGGGGAGCTGCTCCAGCGCCGCCGGGAGGAAGCCTGGGCGGAGTGCGCCGACTGGCGGAGTTGGAATCTTTCCGCCCGCCTGGTGACAGGGGGGATTCAGCCATGAGGATGGCTGGTCCACTGCACCCCCCATTTTCTCTTTT